>CAUUAH010000087.1:0-7267 GCA_963542985.1 uncultured Campylobacter sp.
CGTAAGATCGTCGGCAGCGTCAGATGTGTATAAGAGACAGGTTTTGCGTAGCGCTTAGCACGGACGGTATGAGGCTGGCTCTAAGCTGCAAGCAAAACGAGATTAAAATTACAAGCACGATGAACGGCGAAATTTTAAATGAAATAAAGGGCGACTTCGGCGCGCTTAGCGACGTTTGCTTTTTGAAAGACGGCTCGCTGCTAGGCAGGGAGTATTACGAGGGCGGTCTAGTCTGTTTTGACGCGGCAGGTTCGCGGCAAACTCCCGCGTGGATGCGCGGTGAGTGCGCCAAGGCTGATAAAATTCGCGTTAGCGCGGACGGTTCGCGGCTGGCGCTGATTAGCTACGACAAGGCTCGCATCGTCGATCTAAAAAGCGGGGAATTGCAGCTTGGCTTCGAGCTCTCGCACGTCGTGAAGCGCTGCGAGGCGAAATTCGAGCGTATAAACTGTGAGGAATTTTTGGCCGTGCGCACCGACTACGGCTGCTTTAGTCTTTATAAAATTTAAGGGAAAATATGTTTTATTTTTTGCTTGGTATTTATTTTTTTTACGTTGCCATAAAGGCGTGGCTGGCGATTTTACAGATAAACTTTATCCGCTCGGAGGCGAAAAAGCCCGCCGTCGTGCTAGAGCAGAATGAATACGAAACTGCCGCTGCCGCAGCGATAAGCAATCAAAAATTTGAGCTAATAAGCCTTCTCTATCACGCCGCGATATTTATGATGTGGGCGTGCTGGGGACTTGGCGCGATATCGGGGCATGCTTATAAAACGGGAGATATAGGCGATAACGTCCTTATGGTTATGGCATTTTTGCTCGTTTCGTCGCTGCTGGAGCTGCCGCTAAATATCTACGAAACTTTCGTCAAAGACAAAAGGCTCGGCTTTTCAAACGTAACGCCTAAAATTTTCGCGCTAGATCTGCTTAAAACGCTCATGCTAACGCTGGTGTTTGGCACGCTGTTTGTATGGCTGGTGCTACTTTGCATTAGATTTTTGGGCGATTTTTGGTGGTTTTGGGCATTTTTGCTGAGCTTCGCGGTCGCGCTCGTGATAAATCTAATTTATCCGACGCTCATCGCGCCTATCTTTAACAAGATGCAGCCGCTAGAGGACGGCGAGCTAAAAAGCCGTATAGAAGGGCTTTTAGTACAGTGCGGCTTTAAAAGTAGCGGCGTTTTTACGATAGACGCCAGCAAGCGCGACAACCGTCTAAACGCCTATTTTGGCGGCCTTGGCGCGACTAAACGCGTGGTGCTTTTCGACACGCTCGTTAAAAAACTAAGCTTAGAGGAGATAATCGCCGTTTTGGGGCACGAGCTGGGACACTTTAAGCACAAAGATATCTTAAAAATGATCGCCCTAAGCGCGGTTATGCTTTTTGCTATGTTTTTTATATTTGGCAACATCCCTGACGAGGCGTACGACGCGCTGGGGCTCAGTCCGGCAGGCGGCGGAGTGATCGTGTTTTTGCTACTTTTTTCGCCGATTTTTGGGTTTTTATTTTCGCCTATTAGCTCGTATTTTAGCCGTGCAAACGAATTTGGCGCCGATAAATTCGCTGGCGAGGTTTCAAACAAAGCCGACATGATAAGCGCGCTAAAAAAACTAGGCTCCGAAAATAAAGCCTTTCCGAAGGCTCATCCGCTCTATGCGTTCGTCTATCACTCGCACCCAAGCCTCTTTGAGCGTATAAACGAGCTCGAAAATGACGGTAAATGACGCGCTAAAAGTCGCCTCATCTCAGATTGCGCCTGCGTGCGAGATAACGGGCGCAAATCCGGCGCGCGTAGCCAAGACGCTTTTAACGAAGCATCTTGGCGTAAAAATCGAGTGGATATTTTTAAATTTAAACCGTGAGCTTGATGATGCGGACGGATATTTCGCGCTGGCAAAACGCTTCGCAAATCACGAGCCGCTAGAGTATATCACGCGCGAGGCGGGCTTTTACGGGCTTAGCTTTAACGTAAAAAAGGGCGTCTTGATCCCGCGCCCTGAGACAGAAATTTTAGTCGAAAAATCGCTTGAGATTTTATCAAATTTATCCGCGCGAAAGGGGCCGCCTCTAGTTGCCGAGATAGGCACGGGAAGTGGGATAATCAGCATCTGCCTCGCGCTAAACTCAAACGCTAAAATCATAGCCTCCGATATCAGCGACGAGGCGTTAAATTTGGCTCGCGAGAACGCCGCGAAATTTGGCGTAGAGGACAAAATAGAGTTCGTAAAATGCGCGTATCTGGATCAAATTTACGGGCAGTTTGATCTGCTCGTTTCAAATCCGCCATATATCGCGCGGGACTACGAGCTTGATAAATTCGTGCTAAACGAGCCGCACGAGGCGCTCTTTGGCGGCGCGGCTGGCGATGAGATCTTAAAAAACATTATCCTCGTCGCTAAAAATCGCGGCGTAAAATACCTAGCCTGCGAGATGGGCTACGATCAGCGAAAAAGCATGCAAAGCGCGCTTAAATTTAACGGCTTCGAGGCGGAGTTTTACAAGGATTTAGCCGGATTTGACCGCGGATTCGTCGCTAAAAATATATTTGCGAATTTTTAAATTTGCACGCGGTTTGGGCTTTTGCTGGTAAACCAAATTTGACCTAGCTTACGTCAAATTTTGAGCTTGCAAATTTTTGTCCTTCTAACTCAAATTTAGCGAATTTTAAATGCTATAACCCTAAAATGGGTGCAGTAAATCAAAAAAAGGAAAATTATGAAAAGCGTTTATTTTTTACTTTTGGGTGCGCTCATCGGCACGGAGCTGGCTTTGGGCACACTAGTCGCGCCTACTATTTTTTATCCGCAGAGTGTCCTTGGCGACGGCGTACTTACGCATTTTCAAAGCGGCAAACTGATGGCTACGATATTTGTCAAATTTAACTATGCCTTGCTGGCTGTTAGCGTCATAGCCGCGCTTTACGAGCTTGCTTCGTTTAGATCTAGCGTCAAATTTGCCGTCAAATTTAGTGCGAATATGCTTTGCGCGATAAATTTAGCCCTCGCGCTCTCGTTCGTATTTTACTTTACGCCTTACATCATGGATGCGCAGACCGCTGGCGAGGCGGCGACGCAGACGTCCGAGTTTGCGCAGATGCACGCGGCTAGCGAATGGACGATGAAGCTGATGTTGTTCGCGCAGCTAGCTTTGTTTTTTATCAAATTTAAAACCACAGAAAAATGAGCGCAAAGCCAGATATCCAAATTTTAACCGATTTTCTCTCTGACTACACGACGGCGATGGTGAGCGCTGGCACCTACACCGCGCGCGTCGAAAAGTGCGTAGACCGAGTGGCTAGGTGCTACGGATACGACGTTAGCGTAACGATTTTCGTGAAGTATTTTACGATTAGCGTCATGGACTCGGCTGACAACTCACTGCGCCGAACCTACGTTAAGAAGATCCCGATAGGGCAGGTGAGTTTTAACCGCATTTCCGAGCTTTCGTCGCTTAGTTGGCGGATCTTGGATGAAAATTTGAGCTTAGACGAGGCCAAAGAGCAGTTTGATGGCGTCATGCGCATCGGGGCGAATAAATTTGCAAGCTCGCTTATTTTAATAAGCCTTGCAAATGCGGCGTTTTGCAAACTTTTCGGCGGCGATATGGGCTCGGTGGCTTGCGTATTTTTCGCGACGCTCGTGGGATATAACCTTAGATTTGCGCTTGCTAAAATGGGCGTAAATTTAAAAATACAGTACGTTTTGACCTCGTTCGTCGTATCTTTTATTGCCTATCTTGGCGTATTTTACGGCTTTACGCACACTAGCGACGTCGCGATCGGCTCGTCGATACTCTTTTTGATGCCGGGCGTTTTTCTCATAAACTCGGTCTTTGATATCATAAACGACAATACGCTAGTGGGCATCAGTAGAGCCGTGAGTACGGGCATCCTGATACTTTGCATCGCGGTGGGCGTCTATATCACGCTCTCGCTTAGCAATGCGGAGATTTTACATGTTTGAGCTTTTTACTGCGACTCTTATAGATGGCGCTTTTGCTGCGGTGGCGGGGCTTGGCTTTGCCTACGCTAGCTCGCCGCCTAAAAGAACTCTCGCATTTTGCGCGCTGCTTGCGGCATTTGCGCACGCTAGCCGCTTTTGGATCATGCAGATGGGATTTTTTAACATCAGCGTAGCCACTCTCATCGTCTCTTTTTTGAGTGGGATTTTGGGTATGCTCTTTGCCAAACGACTCAAAGTGCCCGCCGAGATCATCGCGTTTCCGGCGCTTTTGCCGATGGTGCCCGGAGTTTACGCGTATAAGGGCATTTTGGCGCTGTTTTCGTTTCTAAACGAGCCTGATATCACTAAAAAAAACGAATACCTAATTATATTTTTCGATAACGCGATCACGACCACGACGGTCTCGCTAGCCCTAGGCGTTGGGGTTTCGGTGGTACTTATTTTGTTTTACGATCAGTCGCTGATGATAACTAGAGGCGCCAAGTGCGATCTGGTGACGAGAAAGACGAGCAATGGATAAATTTGGCGTTTAAAAGTTAAAT
This sequence comes from uncultured Campylobacter sp., assembly GCA_963542985.1. Lineage (GTDB taxonomy): Bacteria > Campylobacterota > Campylobacteria > Campylobacterales > Campylobacteraceae > Campylobacter_A. The sequence goes on from CAUUAH010000087.1 coordinate 4,504, forward strand.
TTAAATCGGTAAATTTAACTTGCAAAAGATAAGATCACAGACAAAAGGAAAAACATGAAAATACGAATCTACTACGAAGATACCGACGCGGGTGGCATAGTATATCACGCAAACTATATAAAATATTGCGAAAGGGCGCGCAGCGAGATGTTTTTTGACTCAGAGGTTAAGCCCTTTAGCAAGGACGGGCATTTTGTCGTGAGCGAGATTCGGGCGAAATTTAAAAAACCGGCCGTCCTAGGCGATCTACTCGAGGTAAAAACGAGCGTGACAAGCCTGAAAAAAGCCTCCGCGCTCATAAATCAGAAAATTTATAAAATCGCAAATTTAAGCGGCGAATGCGAGCCTGAGCTCGTCTTTGAAGCAGATGTCGAGGTTGCGTTTGTTAGCAACCTGAAGCCTGCTAAGATGAGCGAGGAGATAGTGGATTTTCTCTCCTCTTATTGCTCGTAAAAGCCGTATTCGTCGGCTTTTAAAACCTTCGTATCATAGATTATCTGCGAGTCCTCGACGCTCTCGTTAAAAAGCCTCTGCGCGCCGCGGTTTAGGTAGGTCACGTAGATGTAGTCGAGCCCGGCGCTAGCGGAGTAACCCACCCAGTTAAAGTTCAAATTTTGCCCCAAAATTTCGTTGTTTGAGTCTAGTGCACCGTCGGTTTTGGAGATCGAGTTGGCTATGTAGAGCTTTTCTCTATCTTGCGATTGCATGAGTTTAAAGATGCTCGGTGCGTAGTTGATCTGCGTGCTTAAAAGGGCGTTAAATTTGACGTCGTAAAGGCGCATTTGAGAGCTCACCATCGAAGCTTTTACGAGCGGAACGTTTAGGAAAACGGTCGCGCCGCTTAGTCTCGAGTTACCAGAGAGCATTGACTTTAGGTCGGTGACGCCGTTTGCGATCTCGTTTTCGTAGGTTAGTCCGCCGCTAAACTCGTCGGCGTAGTGATTTAGTGCTGCTCCTAGCGCGCTACCGTCAGAAAACGCCGCGACTTGGCTGTTTGAGAAATTTAGTAGCTTTTCGACTTGTCCTTTGTAGTCTATACCGCCAAATATCAAATTATCCTGCGGCGAATCGACGCTAGAGATGTGCAGAGTCGGCACAAAAGCCGTCATGGACGGATCTAAAACCTCGTTTAGATATTTTGCGCCCACAGGCGTAAACGGCGCGATGATATATGCGATGTTTTCGCCTCTAGCGCGAGATATAGCGCCGTCGATAGCGCTTGGGGCTTCGTTGCCGATGTTGTAAAATTTAACGTCGATGGCGGCATTTTGCCTTATGGCGTAGGCGATAACCGCGTTTGAAACGACGCCGGCGTAGCTTTTTATGCTATCTTGCGGGATGATGACGGCGATCTTAAATTCGGCGTTTGAGCTTGGCGTCAGGCTCTCGGTGCCGGCGTTTACGTATGAGCCGTTTAGGGCGTTAATGGCTTGCAAAATTTCTTGGTTCGAGCTGTTTTCGTAGCGAGCCAACAAGCTGTGCAAAAGACCTTCTTTAACGAGATCAAGCAAGCAGGCATCGTCGCACTTTGCCGGTTCTAAATTTATATAAATTTCGCTAGCCGGCGGGATGTCTGAAGGTTTGTCGCTCCTGGCAAATAGTGCCGAACAGATCAATAAAACGGTTAAAATTTTTCTCATAGGTACTCTTTTATCTTTTTTAGGTCGCTGAAAAACAGCTCTTTTTTGCTTGGGTTTTTCGCTATGACGCCTGGCGAGTAGGTCGCCAGCAGGGCCGAGTGCTTAAATTTCATTATGTTTCCCCTTATGGTTTCAAAGCTTTGCGCGCTTTGTTTTATCATTTTGTAAAAAACCTCTTCGCCAAGCGCTACGATGAGCTTTGGCGCGACTAGGCGGGCTTCCGCGCTAAAATACGGCTCGCAAAGCTCGTAAGCATTTGTCGGAGCTTTGGCGGCGGGCTTGCATTTTAGCAGGCTTGTGACGTAAATTTCATCCTTTTTAAGCCCCGCTAGTTTGTTTAAATTTTGCAAAAACTTATCGTCGCCAGCCAAAAATTCTCCGCTCGCATCCTCGGCGGTGTTTGGCGCGTCAAATACGAAAACTACTTTGGCGCTTTTATCTCCAAGACCCGTTAGCGCGTGATTTGCGCTCTTGCAAAGCTCGCACAGATTGCACTCTTTGATGCTTGCGTTTAGCTCGGCAAGGCTTCTCGGCAAGGTCGCGGACGAAGGCGAAAAATCGGCAAATTTATATCCGAATGCCCTCAGATAGTAAAGCTCTCTTAAAATTTCGTTTGCGTAACTCATCGCGCGATGATATCCAAAAGGGCGTTAAAAACAGATAAATCAAAGTGCGAGTTTGCTTAAATTTTCACCGTCCAAACGGTAGTTTCGCCACTGCTCGGACTGATTTTTCGCGCCCATTTTTTCATAAAATTTGATGCCAGGCTCGTTCCAGTGCAGGCACGCCCACTCGAGACGTTGCAGATTTTCGTCCTTGCAAATTTGAGCTAGATATCTAAAAAACTCTTTTCCTATGCCTTTGTTGCGATACTCTTTTTGGACGTATAGATCCTCTAAGTACATCCCGCCAAGTCCCAAAAAAGTGGAAAAGGTATAAAAATATATCGCGTAGGCGATGATTTTGCTCTCACTTTCGCAGACTAAAATCCTGGCGTAGTTTTTCTCAAAAACAGACTCGGCAAAAATTTCCGGCGTAAATTTGACATCATCGCTCATTTTTTCGTACGCGGCTAGCTCCTGTCTCTTATACACATCTGACGCTGCCGACGATCTTACGCGTGT
>CAUUAH010000088.1:0-7207 GCA_963542985.1 uncultured Campylobacter sp.
GATGAGCGCTAGTCTCGTGGGCTCGGAGATGTGTATAAGAGACAGAAACCCTTGCGCGTATTTTATGCCAAATTTCTTTATCTCGGCGAGGATTTCCTCTGAGCTTACAAACTCTGCCACGACGTTGTAGCCCTGTCTTCCGGCAAAGTCGATGATAGTTTGCAGCAGATACCTAGCGTTTTTGTCGTACGGCAGCTTTTTGATGATCGAGCCATCGATCTTGATCGTGTCGATATCAAGCTCTAGGATGCGGTAGTAGTTTGAGTACCCGCTACCGAAATCATCGATCGAAATTTTACAGTCGTAGGCGCGGATCCTGTTGATAAAATCGTTTACTATCTTATAGTCATCCACGCCCTCGCTCTCTAGTATCTCAAAATACACGTGCTCGGGCTTTGAGCAGACGCGTAGCTTTTTCTCGATGAGCTCTCTTATGCTCTCGTTTGCGATGTCGCTACTGGAAAGATTCATCGAAAAGCTCGTGTTTGTAAACTTCTCCACGAGCCTAAACACGTGCTCGACGACTTTTTTGGTTATCTCGTTATAAAGCGAAATTTTCTTTGCTATATCCAAAAACTCGCCCGGATAGAGGATCTTGCCGCTTTCGTCGATGAGACGCACGAGCACTTCGTAGTATTTGACCCCAGCCTCTTCGCCCGACACGTCGTAAATAGGCTGGCACTCGACGATCACCGTGTCGTTATATATGGCGTTTTCGATGGTGCGCGACATGATTTGGTTGTGGTAGTACTGCTGCTCTATGTGGCTGTTTTCGGTGTAAAACTGTACTGTTTCGCCTTTTTGTTTGGCTTCGTGGTGAGCTAGCATGGCTTGAGTTAGGCGGTTTGTTTGTGGGGTATCTTGAGGCAAGCTAACGCCTATGGTTATTTTGATATTTGGGATAAACTCTCTTGTTCCCTCGACCGTGATATAGAGGCTATTTGCCTTAAAATAATCCATAAATTTACGCACGGCCCACTCCGTATCGTCGCCGCCGTACCAGATGCAAAACTCGTCAAACTGCACTCTGTAAATGTCCGCGTCCATCTTATAAGTATCGATGCAAAGCTGAAGCGTCTCGGCAAATGATGCAATGATGGCATCCACGGTCTTGGTCTTGTAAAAAAATCTAAAATCCATAAAGTTGTTGATGTTTATATAGATCAACATACCGCCGGCGCCCAACTCCGTTCTTTGCGTCAGAGCGAAATAACTACCCATCCCCGTTAGCTTGTCTTTTAGCGCCTCGTTTTGCAACTCTTTGTTTTTATTTTCGAGCTCTTTGGTCATCGCTAGCTCTTTGGTTTTGTCGTATTTGATCGACATATAGCCGTCTTTATCGCCGCTTTCGTTAAAAAGCGGAGAGAAAATAACCTGCTCATGGATGAGAGCGCCACTTTTTGTTTTGCTAACTAGCTCATCGGCTCGCCAAATTTGATTGGATTCTATCGTTTTTAGCATATCTTGATAAAATTCGTGCGGATGATAGTGGGATTTGATGATATTTATATTTTTGCCTTTGAGCTCTTCAAATTTATATCCGAAATTTCGCTCGAAAATCTTATTTACGTATTTTACTTTTCTATCCAGATCGGTAAAAGTTATTGCGTTAAAACTATTATCGACGGCTTGCTCGAAGCGAGTTAGAAGCCTGATGTGCTTCTTTGCCCTAACGTAAGAGATATAGACAAATAGCGACGCAAGCGCAAATAGTATGAACACCAGCACCATCGTACCGCGTAAATTTGACGTGACTTTTTGTATATAGCGCTCGTTGCTTTCTTTTAGACCAGATAGTTTTTTGTAAATTCCAAGCGAAACTATCTCGTGATAAAGCTCCTGCGCCTGCTCGTAGTAGCCAAGCAGCCTTTGCGTACCCGCCAAAAATCCGGCGTCGTTTTTAGTTAGTTTTGGGTTCTTTAAATACTCGTTTAAAAGCTTTCTAGGCGCTTTTAGGTCAGCATTTAAGTCGTATCTAAATATCAAAATTTGCGGCATCAACTCTTTAAAATAAAATCCGTCCAAAGCCTCAAATTTTAAAATCATCTCGCTATAAACGAGTTTTGCCATTGCGGTTACGGAGTTAAATTTATCCGTTAGTTCGACTCTTTTTTCAACCGACTCTTCCAGCTCGGTAAATATTTTTTTGTTTAACGCGAGTTTTTCAAAGGAAATTAGATTGCTCGAATCAAGCTTTTTTAGACCCTTTTTAAACTCCGCCGTATAGCGCATGATCTCGTCGTAGTCGGCCTCCAAAAAACTTTTTTCGAGTAAGAAATTCGCTTCGTCGTTAGCATCCATTACGCTTTCTATCGTGCCTTTCCACTCATAAGCAGTTACTAGGTCCCTAGTGGCTTTATAGGTCATCACGGTACCGAAAAATACGATACAAACGATAGTAAAAAATAAAATTTTATGAAAGATTATCTTGTGTCTCATTTTAAAATTTCCGGTTTTTCGCCGCTTAAAGTCAGCAAAAATTTATAAAGCGCGTGCGTCTGCTCATCGCTTAGATCGTAGTTTAAAAGCATTTTGCCGACGTCTTTAATCGTGTCTTTTAGATCCATAACCTCGCCGCTATAAAAGTACGGCGCGGTTTTTTCGATGTTTCGCAGGCTAGGCACTTTGTAGCGGCCGGTTTTGTTGCCATCTGCGTGAAACCTTAGCTCGTAGTAGAGGTTTGCGCCCATATTTGCACCGCTGTGGCAGTTTATACAGCCGATTTTTTTAAATAGCTCAAATCCGCGCTTTTCCTCATCGTCAAAAACACTCTCGTCGCCGCTGATAAATTTGTCGAATTTGGCGTTTGGCGTGACGAGGGCTTTTTCAAAATTTACCAGCACGTCGACGATATTTTCAAAGCTCACCCCGTTTTTGTAAAGCTCTTCAAATTTTTTCCTATAAACGGAGTTTTGATTTATCTTCTGGATTAAAAATTTCGGCTCGCTGGCAAGTTCATTTTTGCTCGTTAGACTCTGTCTGACCTGCCCGGCCAGATCCTTAACCTCGCCGTTTTTAAAAAAGATAAAATTTAATGCCGAATTTAGCGCGGTAGGTGGGCTAATCTCCTCGTCGGCGGAGATTTTTACGTTTTTTTTACTCGTGCCGCTTAAATCCCAGTAAAGGTTGTGGCATCTCTCGCAAGATAGCGTGCCGCTCGGACTTATCGACGCATCAAAAAATAGCTCCTTGCCTAGTCTGGCTTTTTGTTCGTCAAATTTGGGTTGGGCAACTGGAGATAAAACGTGCGAAGCGGCAAAAGTTTGAACGCAAAAAAAACATAAAACGCACGAAAATATCTGCAAAAACGCTCGCAGCAACTAAAATCCTTTTTAAATTTTAAATAAATATCGCGATTATATCTTAAAAAACTAAAAGCTTCATTGAAGAGACGATTTTTTCCGTCACGAAGCCGTCCTGCGCGATGGTCTGTAGCAGTGATCTGACCGCGTTTTCATCGTACGTAAAATTTGCGATTTGTAAATGCCAAAGCGCGTTTTGCGTCATCTCCTCAAGCGTGCGTTTTTGCTCGCGAGACTCCTCGAGCACGCAGGAGTTAAAAGCGATATTTTCGCGGCACAAGTACTCTTCAAAAAAGTTTGCCTTTTCTTTAAAGCACCCTCTCTGCGAGCCTTCGTAAAAAAGCTCCAAAACGCTTGAATTTCGCGGTTTATTCCACCAAAGATAGACCCTTTTTTCGCCCAAATTTATAAATTTGGCAAAATCCTCTTCGTCCGCGATCGCGGGGCTCATCGTGCTAAAAGCCACGTCGTAAACACGGTTTGGATTAAAGTTTTTAAAATCGCTTTGAACGGCGGTCAAATTTGAAATATTAAATTTTGCCGCGTCTTCGAGCATGACTTTTAGCATCTCGCCTGAGATATCCATGCCCGTTATATCGCGGCAAATTTGCGCCAAAAACAGCGTATGCACGCCCGTGCCGCAGCCTATATCAACGACGCTTTTGCCCTCAAATTTGACGCCAAACTCGGCGATCTTAGCGTAAAGCCCTCTATGAAAAACGCTAGGCTCGCCCGTAAATCTCGGATAGTTCGCCGCCTTTTTGTCCCACATCTCTTTCATTTTGTTTGCCTTTAAATTTTTGCTACAATTTTAGCGTTTTTAGGAGCGAAAATGAAAATTTTTTACTACGAATTTACCGTGGGCGAGGATGCCATCGACGTGAACCATCACGCAAACAACGCTCACTACGTCATCTGGATGCAAGAAGCGGCCAACGCGCACTCAAACGCCGTGGGCGACCTCATCGAGACAAATCTCGCGCAAAACCGCACGTGGATGGTGCGCAGGCATGAGATCGACTACCTCGGGCAGTTATTTTTGGGCGATAAAGTGAGTGTGAAAACCTGGACGCAGCCTGAAAAAAGAAGCTGCTCCAAGCGCTTTTACGAGTTTAGCAAGGACGGCGTACCCATCGCTAGCGCGGTGACGACTTATGTGTTTTTCGACATCGCGCGCGGTCGCCCGATCGCGATACCGCCGGAGATTGCAAAGCTTTACGAGGATTAGTTTTATAGTGCCCGCGTCGAATTTGAGTTTTTAAATTTGACAAAGTGATAGCTTTAAATTTAATAGACTGCGTTTTTATAAATTTGCGGCGAAATTTGCTCGTCAAGCGGACTTAAGCTGCAAATTTACCGTCAAATTTGAGCGCAAATTTTAAAAGCACTCGTCGCAAACACCCTTAACCACGACGCTTTTTACGTGATTTTGTTTTAGACGAGGCATATCGATATTTGTCATCTTGTGGCAGACGTCGCAGACGAAATACGCCTTTGCACCGCTTTCAAGCTCGTAGAAATTCTTGCGGTTATTTTCGCTTTTTAGCACGATACCATTAGCTTCAAAAAGGTCCATACAGCGGTAAAACGTGGTTTTGTTTGCATCGATTTGGGCTAAAATTTCATCATAGCTAAGCGGTGCGGCGGCGGCGTGTAAAATGTGTAAAATCTCTAGTCTAAGCGGAGTGATTTTGATATCATTTTTCGTTAAAAGCTCCTCAAAACCGGCTTTTTCTTCCAAATTTTCGCCCATATTTTTCCTCCGCGTTAAGAATTTTAGGGTATTATACCTTGAGAAAAATTAATTTGCAACTAAGTTGCTTTTGATATAATTTCGCCCAAATTTTAACACGGAAAGGATAAAAATGAGAAAAATTTTCGCGTTTTTATGTTTGGGCTTAGTCGCGCTCTACGCCAAAGGACAAGTTAGCGTCAGTATTTTGCCGCAGCAGTATTTCGTCAAGCAAATCGCGGGCGACGCGGTCGAGGTAAACGTGATGGTAGGCAAGGGAGCCGATCCGCACACGTACGAACCAAAACCGAAACAAATGACCGCGCTTGAAAAAAGCGATCTATACTTTGCTATCGGGATCGAGTTTGAGGAGGCTTGGCTGCCGAAATTTCAAAAATCTTATCCAAACCTTAAAATCATAAAAACCGACGCTGGTGTGGAAAAGATCAAATTTGAAGGCCACCACGAGCACGGAGATCACGATCATCACGACGCCAAGCACGAGCATGCAAGCCACGATGCCCACCACGATCATAAACATGAGCACGCCGGTCACGATCACCACGATCACGAGCATCACCACGGCGAATTTGACCCGCACATCTGGCTAGATCCCGTTTTGGTAAAAATCCAAGCTAAAAATATCGCCGCCGCACTAAGCGAAAAATATCCTGAGAACAAGGCGCTTTTTGAGGCGAATTTGGCTAAATTTGAAGCTAAGCTGGGCGAGCTTGACGGCTTTATCAAAAATACTCTAGCAAACGTCAAAAACCGCGAATTTATCGTATATCACCCGTCTTGGGGCTACTTTGCTAAGCGCTACGATCTAGAGCAAATCGCGATCGAAGTAGATGGCAAAGAACCAAAACCGGCCGAGCTAAAAGAGCTCATCGAGGAAGCCAAAGAGCATGGCGTGAAGGTCATTTTCGTCGCTCCACAGTTTTCTAAAAAAGCTGCGCAAACCATAGCTAAAGAAAGCGGCGCTAGCGTCGTAGAGATCGATCAGCTGCCGCTTGATTGGGACGCCGAGCTACGCAAAACGGCGCAAATTTTCGCAAAGAGCCTGTAAATGAAATTTGGACGCATACTCGCCGTTTTAGCGCTTCTTGCGTCCTTTTTTAGCTTTGCGCACGCCTGTGCGCTCTGCGCGCTTTACACCCCGACCGCGCACGCCTCGGTCAAATTTGACGTCCAAGGCGACATAATAAAAACGGTCGCCGTAACCTGGACGTTTTCTGAAAATTTCACCGAACTCACGCTACAAAGCTACGACGAAAACGCCGATAAAGCGCTTAGTAAAAACGAAGCGTGGAAGGTGCAAAAATCCCTACTCGACTACATCGTGCCGCGCGGATATCTAACTAGCGTGGGCTACTACGACGGCGCGGGCGAGACCGTAAATCTGCACGCCAAAACGCTCTCGCAGCGGGTTTATCTGGATGAGGGCAGGCTAAATTTCGAGTATATTTTAGAGCTAAATTTGGCGGTCAAGGACGGCCGCGTCGTCACGGTCGAGGTTTTTGACCACGAGGGATTTTTTAACTTTAAAATAAGCTCGCCCCAGCCATACGCGCTCACCGATAAAATTTATCTCGTGCCAAACGTAAATTTGAGCGCGGCGTTTTTTGAAATGACTTCAAAAGCGCCTAAAATAGAGCCCGCAAAGCCCGAGCTTAGCTCGCTAGTTAAAGCGCAAAATAAGCAAAATTTAGAGCAAATAGACGCGGCAGATAAGGCTAAATTTGACTCCGTTTCGGGCATGAGCCTACAGTTTTTAGAGCGCCTAAAAGAGCTCATCAAGATAAATAGCGCCGAACTAAACGCGCTAAATTTCGCCCTACTAGCCGCAGTTAGCTTCTTTTACGGCTTTTTGCACGCAGCAGGTCCCGGGCATGCTAAGATGCTCACGGCTAGCTACTTCGTCGCGAACGGCGGCAGCTACTCGCGTGCGCTGGCTTTTGCGATGAAAGTCGGGTTCGCGCACGTGGCGGGAGCGTTTTTGCTCGTGCTTTTTAGCTACGTTTTTTTAAACGCGTTTTTGACGAACAAGGTTAGCGACATGGCGGGTGCGATGACAAAAATCTCGGCCGTGACGATCGTTTGCGTGAGCCTTTATATGATCTACGCCTGTCTCTTATACACATCTGACGCTGCCGACGATCTTACGCGTGTA
>CAUUAH010000089.1:0-7155 GCA_963542985.1 uncultured Campylobacter sp.
GGCTCGGAGATGTGTATAAGAGACAGATCTAAAATTTTACAAATTCTCTGTCGCGGTTTTTAAATACCGCACATTTTGTAAAGCCCAAATTTCTGGCGATTTGCTCGCATTTTTCGCCGTTTAGGCCGACTTGATCCTTTGCGTGAGCATCCGAGCCAAACGTAATAGGCATGTCTTTTTCGGCGATCATTTCTAGTAAATTTACGCTCGGATACTGCTCGCCGATCGGTTTTCTAAAACCGGCTGCATTTATCTCGACCGTCAAATTTGCCTTTTTTATCGCGTCGATCGCGTCTTTAGCGAGGAGCCTAACGTCGGTTTTTGGCATAAATTTAAATACTTTTAGCAAGTCTACATGCCCGACGATGTCAAATTTACCCGACTTTGCCATCTTTTCGACGCAGTAAAAATAATCCCGCCAAATTTGATCTATATCGCGTTTTTCGTATTCGCCGATAAATTCTGGATTGTCAAAGCCCCAACCGCCCAAAAAATGCACCGAACCGATGAGGTAATCGACCTTGCGCCCTAAAACCCGCTCGTCCATAAAGCCCTCTAAAAAATCGACTTCGTAACCGAGCAAAATTTTGATCCGCCCGTCAAATTCGTCTTTGAGGCGCAAAATTTCGCTCTCATAAACATCCATTTGCGAAAATTTCATACGGTACGCTTCGTCAAATTTCATCGGCGCGTGATCGCTAAAGCCAAAATACTCGCAGTTTGAATTTATCGCGCTTAAAACATACTCTCTAGGCTCATCTACGGCGTGTTTGCAAAGCGGCGTGTGGTTGTGTAGATCAACTCTCATTTTTATCCTTAAATATTTTGCAAATGCTACCTAAAATTTAATAAATTTAAGGATAAAGTTCGGGTTTTTAAACTTATATTTCGTTAATTTTCTATATAATCAGCCCAAATTTAAATAGGAGATTTTATGACGCAAGAAGAACTTGACGCCTTGATGGCGGGCGATTTCGAAGATGAAGAGATCGGCGAGGAAACAGCGGAAGAAACTACGCCGCCTGCGGAAGAGAGCGTGAAAAAAACCGATCCGGCGCCGAGTGAACAGATAATAAACTATGAGGGCACCGAGATGCGTATATCCTCGAACATGCCGTGGCCTCCGCCTCCTCCGACGGATGATCACAAGATGGTTCACCAGCTAGACGACGTCACAAAGGATAGCGAGGAAAAAGCCACGCAGATGTTTGACAAGCTTGACGCGATCAATAATTTTTCAATGGACGCGGAGAGCGGACTTAGCGAGATTATCAGCGGTATAGAGGCTAATATCGAAATTTTTACCAAACTGCATGAAAAATTCCCAAATATCTCGACTTTTTCTGAGGCGCTAGAGAAAAATAACGCCCTAAAAAGCTCCGCCGAAATGACGCTAGATAATGTCAGGATGGCTGAAGACGAGATCATGATGGCGATGGATATGATGCAGTATCAAGACATCCACCGTCAAAAGATCGAGCGCGTCATCAACGTTATGCGTGCGCTTAGCAAGTATATGAGCAGTCTGTTTGAGGGCAAGATCGACGACGAAAAGCGCGTAGCCTCGGCCGTACATATCGCTGGCGATACTCACACCGAAAACCTTGTCAGCAACGACGACATCGAAGCTCTGATAGAAAGTTTAGGCAAAAAATAGTGCTAAAGCCCGAGCTTTTATCCCCAGCAGGGAATTTAACCAAGCTAAAAATAGCTCTAGAGTACGGTGCGGACGCGGTTTACGCTTCTGTTGCGAGCTTTTCGCTTCGCACCCGTTCGGCTCGTGAATTTAACCTAGAAAGCTTTAAAGAAGCCATCGAGTACACGCATGCTAAGGGTAAGAAATTTTACGCGACGGTAAACGCATTTCCTTTTAATTCCCAAATCGAGCCGCTAAAACGCCACCTGCAAACGATTTCTGCAATGAAGCCAGATGCCTTTATCATCGCGACTCCCGGCGTCATGAGCCTGGCAAAAGAGATCGCGCCCGAGATTGAGATACACCTCTCGACACAGGCAAACGTCATGAACGCGCTTGACGCTAAAATCTATCACGAAATGGGCGCAAAACGCATCGTCGTAGCGCGCGAAATGAGTCTAAAAGACGTCGTGAAGATAAAAGAGCAAATCCCGACGCTGGATATCGAAATTTTCGTGCACGGCTCGATGTGCTTTGCTTACTCGGGACGCTGTTTGGTTAGCGCGGTTCAAAGCGGCCGCCAATCAAACCGCGGTAGCTGCGCCAACGACTGCAGGTTTAAATACGAACTCTACGCCAAAAACCCCGAGAGCGGGACGCTGTTTCGCCTAGAAGAGGACGAAGAAGGCGGTACGCACGTGATGAACTCGAAGGATTTAAATCTATCCGCACACATCAAGGATATCATCGAAAGCGGCGCGGTCGATAGCCTAAAGATCGAAGGCCGCACGAAAAGCGAATACTACGCCGCCTGCGCGACCAGAGCCTACCGCATGGCCGTCGACGACGCAGCGGCTGGTAAATTTGACGCGCAAATTTACGTGGGCGAACTAAATACGCTAAAAAATCGCGGCTTTACCGACGGCTACTTGGTAAATCGCCCGTTTGAAAAAACGGATACGCAAAATCACGCCAGCAGCCTAGAAGAAGGCACTCATCAGGTAAACGCTATGAGCGAGGACGGAGAGTTTTTTAAATGCAAATATAAAATTTTCCCGGGCAACGAGTATGAGATAGTGGCGCCGCTGGGTTCGCGGATAGATGAGTGCGAGAGCGAAATCTCGCAAATTTTCGGTCGCGACGGCAAGAAATTTATCAAATTTAAAAAACTAGTAACGAAAAAAGGCAAAGAGATCGCCGAGATCCACAGCGGCAACGAAAACGAAGTAAATTTAGGCGCGAGGTTGCCTAAATTTAGCTTTTTAAGAGAGAGGAAATAAAATGAAATTTGTTTCAATTATAATGGGAAGCAAGAGCGACTACGACGTAGTTAGCGAGGCGGCAAAAACGCTTGAGAAATTTAACGTCCCTTACGAGCTAATCATAAGCTCCGCGCACAGAAGCCCGAAGCGAACTAGCGAATACGTCGCTGCAGCCGAGGAAAAGGGTGCGCAGGTATTTATCGCGGCAGCCGGCATGGCGGCGCATCTAGCGGGCGCTATCGCAGCAAACACCACTCGTCCCGTGATCGGCATACCGATGGGCGGTTCGGCGCTTAGCGGCGTGGACGCTCTATACTCCACCGTGCAGATGCCCGGCGGCATGCCCGTAGGTACCGTGGCGATCGGTAAGGCCGGCGCGGTAAACGCGGCCTATCTGGCGCTACAAATTTTAGCCCTAAACGATCAAAATCTAGACGAGACATTAAAGGCCGACCGAGCGGCGAAAGCTAAGCAAGTAGAGGAAGACTCTGCGAAGGTGGAAATTTTACTCGCCTAAAGGAGCGAAGATGCAGACATACTTAAATATAGATGAATTTTGCAAGCTCGTGCACCTAGAGCGCGAGGTGATCGAGGGGATGATAAACCGAGGCGTGCTAAATACGAAAGAAGAAGACGGCGAGATCCTTATAGAGGCTAGCCAAGGCACGATGAGCGTAGTGCCTAGCGTCGTGGCCGTGCCGGCTCCGCAGATGGGCTCGGACGGCTTTAGTTTCGTTGAAAAGACGATCGGCACGATACTGAATTTACACGAAAAGGTGCTTGATGCTAAAGATGAGACGCTAGAGACCCTGCGCAACGAAAATAAATTTTTAAAAGAGGCGTTAATCTCGATGCAAGAACTCTACGACGAGGATCGCCGCACGGTCGAGACGCTCACAAAGCAGCTAAAAAATTCGCAAGATGAAGTCGAGTTTTTAAAGCGAAAATACAAACTCATGTGGAACAAAGCGGTTGAAAATTTCAAAGGCGACAAGGAGTAGTCGTGGAAATTTTAGCGGTAGGGGGTTTTAAAATTTACGGACTAAAAACTCGCACCAAAAACGTCGACGAGATAAACGGCGACGGTAAAATCCCGGCCTTATGGGCTAAATTTACAAAAGAATTTTATGACGGCAAGAGTGAAATTTACGGCGTTTATTGTAGCTACGAAGACGGCGTAAACGGGCTTTATGATTTATTTATCGGTACGAAGTCGCTTTGCTCTGGCGGCGAAATTTTAGAGATAAAAAGCGGCAAATATGCTGTTTTTAGCTTTCCGAGCGAGCCGCATAACGTAGCAAAATTTTGGGGAGAAATTTGGAAATATTTTGAAGGCTCAAAGCTAAAAAGAGCCTACGAAACGGATTTTGAGAAATATTTAAACGAAAAAATAGAAATTTACATATCAATAAAATAAAAGGTAAAAAATGACGTTTTCAGAGATTATTTTGACGTTACAAAACTACTGGCGCGAGCAGGGTTGCGTGATACTGCAGCCCTACGATATGCCTGCGGGTGCAGGCACCTATCATCAGGCGACTTTTTTAAGGAGCCTCGGGCCAAAGCCGTGGGCGACTGCGTACGTAGCCCCGTCTCGCCGCCCGACCGACGGTAGATACGGCGAAAACCCAAACCGCCTTGGGGCATATTATCAGTTTCAGGTGCTCATTAAACCGAGCCCGGAAAATATACAGGAACTTTATCTAAAAAGCCTCGAAAAGCTCGGGTTAAATTTGAAAAATCATGATATCCGCTTCGTCGAGGATAACTGGGAGAGCCCGACGCTGGGGGCTTGGGGGCTAGGCTGGGAGGTCTGGCTGGACGGCATGGAGGTGACGCAGTTTACGTATTTTCAGCAAGTTGGCGGCATCGCGTGCGAGCTGGTTTCTGCTGAGATCACCTACGGCCTCGAGCGACTAGCGATGTACTTGCAGGACGTAAATAGCGTCTACGACATCGTTTGGGACGATAGGGGCGGCAACATCGTTACCTACGCCGACGTGCATAAGCAGGGCGAATTTGAGTGGAGCAAATATAACTTTGAAATCGCGGATGTAGATATGCTGTTTCGCCAGTTTGAAAACGCATTTGGCGAGTGCAAACGCTGCTTGGAGGCTAAAATTTCGCTACCTGCGTATGACTACTGCATGCTTGCGGCGCATACGTTTAACGTCCTTGACGCGCGCGGAGCGATCAGCGTAACGCAAAGGCAAGACTATATCCTAAAAATCCGCGAGCTAGCCAAAGAGTGCGCGCTAACGTATAAAGCTAGCATCGACGCCGCGAACGACGCGAAGGGCGAATAAAATTTGATGAAAATCGGCGAAATTTATAAAATTTTAGACGAGATTAGCCCGTTTGCGAGTCAAGAGGAGTGGGATAATAGCGGACTACTCGTAGGCTCGTTTGAGACGAGCGCGGAGCGCGTTTATCTTAGCCTTGACGTCGATGACGAGCTTTTGGACGAGGCGCAGCCAAATTCGCTCATCATTACGCATCATCCGCTCATTTTTAAGGGGCTAAAATCGCTAAATTTGGACAAATATCCAAGCAGCTTAATCGCAAAAATGATAGCTAAAAATTTAAGCCTAATCGCAATGCACACGAACTATGATCTAAGCCATCTAAACGAATACGTACTAAGCGAAATTTTGGGCTTTACGCCAAAGGAGCGCGATGGATTTGTGCTTTATGCGGATGTAAATTTGAGCTTTGGCGAGCTTTGCGAAATGGTAAAAACAAAGCTAAATTTAAGCCATTTAAGAGTTTGCAAAGGGCGAAAATTTGACTGCAATGCGCTGATAAAGCGCCTTGCATTTTGTACGGGAAGTGGCGGAGATTTGATAGATATCGTTAAAGCGGACCTGTTTTTAACCGGGGATCTGAAGTACCACCAAGCCATGAGCGCCGCGCAAAATAATCTTACTATACTAGACATCGGACACTTTGAGAGCGAGCGGTATTTTGGGGAGTCGCTTGCAAAATATTTGCAAATTTTGCCGATTCCTACTATAATATCCAACTCAAAAAACCCGTTTTCATACAGTTAAAGGAAAAAGATGAATAAATATTTAGAACAGCTAGTCGAGCTCTCAAGCATCGATAAAGATATCGACGATTTTACGCCGCGCCTTGAGAAGGTTCAAAGCGTTTTAAAAGCGACTAAAGACGAGCAGGCGGCGATTTTGGCGCAGATCGAGGACGCGACCACGAGCGTGACCGAGCTAAAAAATCAAAAATCTCAAACCAACGCGCACATAGCCGAATTTAGCGCAAAAATAAAAGACGTCGCCAAAAAAAGCGGCGCTGCAAAAACAGAAAAAGAGATAAAAGCGCTTCAACTAGAAGATGAGCTAGCTAAAGAACAGCTAGAGGCCGCAAACGAAGAGGTCGAAAGACTAGAAAAAATCATAGATAGCAAAAATGCGCTTAAAAGCGAGCTTGAGGCGAAGGCTGCTGAATTAGGCGAAAATTTGACCAAAATCGAGAGCGAGATTTCGGCCGAAGTCAGCGCTATCGAACAGCAAAGAGATGAAATATACGCTAAGAAAAATAAGCTAGTCGGTGAGATGAATCAAAAAATCTTGACCTTTTACGAGAAAATCCGCAAATGGGCGCACAACACAGCCGTCGTGCCGGTCAAAAAACAGGCCTGCTACGGTTGCTTTATGCAGATAAACGACAAGACTTATTCTGCCGTTATAAAGGGTGAAGATATCGTGACCTGCCCTCACTGCGGCCGAATTTTATACAAAGAAGCGGCGAACTAGCCTTTAAATTTGATAATAATTTATTACATTTTAGTCCTCGCGGCGTTTGCCTTGGGGGCTTTACCGCTTGCGATTTTAGCTTTTAAGAAAAAGTACAGAGCCTCGATCCCCGCTAGATTTTTCTTGTTTAAAAATCCCAAATTTGATGCCTCGCGCGTGCATTTTCACGCGTGCAGTTTTGGCGAAGTGCGCTCTATCGCGCCGCTAGTTAGTAAATTTAAAGACGCAGCCGCAGTCTCGGTCGTAACCAAAACCGGCTTTGACGAGGTGAAAAAGATCACGTCAAATACGCGCTTTTTGCCGTTTGAGATATTTTTACCGTTTTGGCTAAAGCCTGCTAAAATAACGGTTATTTTTGAGGCCGAGCTTTGGCTGGGGCTTGTTTTTTGGGCTAAATTTAAAGGCTCGCGCGTCATTTTGATAAACGCTAGGATTTCTGATAGGAGCTACAAAAGTTATCTCAAATTTGGCTTTTTTTACAGGTATT
>CAUUAH010000090.1:0-7022 GCA_963542985.1 uncultured Campylobacter sp.
GATGAGCGCTAGTCTCGTGGGCTCGGAGATGTGTATAAGAGACAGTCTGAGTATTTAAAGCTAGGCGTTATCTCAAAAGCGTGGTTGTCCGAGTTTTTCTTGCCTTTAAAGGACGAAGCGCTAGTTATCGTTCGGCCGGGCGTCATCTTTACGACGGAGTTTGAGCGCCTATCCATGTCGTTTCTAGCTAGCTCGAACCTATACCCCGCGCTCAAAGAAAACTGATCGGTGAAGTCGTGCTTTTCTAACACGTAAAACGAATGCGTTTTCTTTTCTACGTCAAATTTGGTCGTGACGTCGGCGCTTACCGTGATAGGGCCGCGTCTGCTCGTAGATTTCGAGAGTATAGATCTTTTGGCCTCTTGTCTTAAAAAGTCGTAGCCGAATATAAAATCTCCGCTGCCGTAGCCGTATTTGCCCTTAAATTTAGCTCCGGCTTGTTTGTCGGTTAGCCCTAGTGATCCGCTGCCGCCGTCTTTGTAGGCGCTATAGGAGTCCATGGTTAGTTTTTGATAATAAGGCGATAGATTAAACGTCAGCGCGTCGTTTAAATTTATAGAGTAGTCGGCGTTTACGCTAACTCTTTTGTTTAGATAGTCGGTTTTGCTTGATCCCGCTTGCCTTCTATCCTGCTCTAGTTGAGCTTTGCTTAGAGCGCCGGTGGTGCGGCTTTTGTCTTTAAAATAGCTTGAGTTTATAGATAGCGCCTGATCGTCCGTTATCTGATAGGTTAGGCCGCCAGAGACGTAGTCCTCTTTGGTTTTATCCCCGCGTCTATATCCGTTTGAGTCCGATTTTTTCGCATTTAGTTTTAAAGATAGCACGTCCGTTACTCCGCCGCCGACGTTTAGGGCTACGTCTTTATACGAGTAGGAAGCGAGCTTGCTAGAGACGCCGGCGTAAAATTTCTTTTTGCTCTTTTTGGTGATGATATTTATCACGCCTCCCATAGTTCCGCTGCCGTATAGTACGGTGCCGCCTCCCGGGACTATCTCTATCCTATCTACGTCCTCGATAGGTATCATATCTACGGGGATTCTAGTAGGCGTAGTGTCGATCATGTTTAGCGCGACGCCGTCCACCATCACCTTTACGGTCGTGGTCGATCTAGCCGACGAGCTCCTTCTAGATCCTTGTCCGCGCATATCTACGTTATTGCCGTTTAAGCTAACGCCGGGAGCCTTTTCTAGCGCTTCTTTGATATCGCGGTATCCTCTATCCTCTATCTCTTTGGCGGTTATAACGGTTACGTTTCTAACCTCGTCTTTTAGCGCGCTCTCAAAGCCGGTGGTGGTTATGACGGTGGCGTCTAGTCTAGTGGAGCTATCCTCCGCGGCGTATAAATTTATGCTCGCTATCAGCGAAAGCGCGATAGCTCCTTGGCTTGATTTAGCAATCATAGTTGTTCTCCTTGGTTAAATTTACAGGGAGATAAAACTAGGCTCATTTTCTATCCTTTGGGCTTTTTCTTGATATTTAGCTCGACGTTTTGCGTGCCGTTATCTTTTAAAATAGAGATCAAATTTACGACCTCGCCGTAGTTTATCGCCTCATCTGCATTTAGCTTGACGCTCTCTTTTTGCTTTGGGGTCAAATTTGCGATTTGCGCGGCTAGATCCGTTAAATTTAAGCTTTTTTGCTCGCCGCCTACGCTTAAAAGCACCTCGCCGTTAAGCAGATAAAAAACCTCGACGTTTTTGGTATCTTTTTCGTCTAAATTTGACGCGCTTTGGGGCAGGGCGATGTCGATGTGGGCAAATTTGTTAAAAGAGGTCGTAACCATAAAAAATAGCAAAAGCACAAATATCACGTCGATCAAATTTAGCATCGAGATGCCGGCGTATCTGGCTTTATCTCTGCGGACATACTTCACAGCTTCTCCTTTCAAAACTGCGGCCAAACAGGCTCATAATGCGGTTTAGATCGTTTAGGATGAAATCTATTTTCTTGCTAATCATGAGAAAAAATATCACGCAAGGAATCGCCACTATAAGCCCAAAAGCCGTCGTGTAAAGCGCCTCGGAGATACCGACTGCTACGAGCGGGGCATCCACTCCGCCGCTAAGTCCGCTAAAGGCCTTTATCATACCGACTATCGTGCCAAGAAGCCCCAGCTGCGGGCTCGCGCTTGCGCAAAGCCCCAGTATCCACGTGCGCCGCTCAAGTGAGGTTAGCTGCATGGATACGGCCTCCTCGGCGATGTAGTCGATCTGCGTTTTGCTCGCGCCTTCGCCTAAATTTTCCGCGACGAAAAGCGCGGTTTTAGCAAGCGAGTTTTTGTAGCTTTTGCAAAACTCTTTGATTTTTGCGTAGTCGCCTTCTAAAATCAGATTGCAAAGCTTGATCTTAAACGAACTAGTCGCGTCTATCTCGGTAAATAAAAAATACGCTCCCTTTTCAAGAAGCACCGCGATACCGAGCACCGAGAGGCAAAATATCGGCCACATAAATATACCGCCGACTTCAATATACTCAAACATTTTAATCCTAATATTAATTATCAAAAGCTGCTTATTATACCGCCGCTATCATTAATCGGTAATAAAATTTGACGATATTTCATAGCGTTAGATAACAAAATCCAAATAATATCGTAGAAAAAGAGACGTGCCTAAAAGATAAAATTTAGGGCATAAAGCCCTAAATTTAGCGGTTTAGTAGGTGTACTTAAACTCTACGTAGTAGTTTCTCTCGTTTGCCGGGCTATATTCGTAGATGCCGGTTTGGTTGTTTTTGCCTTGGTAGTCGTAGTATTTTTTGTTAAAGAGATTTTTTACGCCTCCGGTTATGCCAAATCCGTTTTTAAATTTATACGAAACGCCTGCGTCCACGATACTGCGAGAGGAGATGTCGTCGTAGTTTACGTCCTTTTTCTTTGAGTAAAATTTATAGTCCGCAAACAGATGCAAGTCGCTCACGATCTCGTAGTCCGCGCCGAATATAAATTTGTGTTTTGAAACGTAGGGCACCTCTTTGCCGGCGTTATCGCCTTTTTTGATAGTGGCGTTTACGTAGGCGTAGGACTGGCTCAAGATCAGCTTATCAAAGACGTTTTGCCTGCTAAAAAACTCAAATCCGTAGCGTCTGGTTTTTGCGATATTGTAGTATTTCCAAGCGTCTCCGTGATTGGCTCCAAGCTCGGCGTAGGCTATCTCGTCGCTAGTATCGGTTAAAAACACGGTAGCATTTACCGGCATACTTGCGACGTGATCTTTTAGTCCGATCTCGTAGGTGTTAAATTTCTCGGATTTTAGGTCGTTAAATTTGTACTGTTTGGTTACCTGATCCTTGTCGGTTAGCTGAGAAGGCGAGGGCGAGATGTAGCCGTGCTCAAATTTAAAATATACGTTTCCGGTGTCGGAGTATCTGAAATTTGGCGTAAACTCAAACGCGTGGTTGTCGATATCTCTGCCGTCGCTTATGGCGTTGTAGCTGGTCATCGGAGGAAAAGGTATGCTGTTTCTAAAGCCCTTCATATCAGAAACCCTGCTAGCCTCGTACTGCGCGCGCTCAAATCTATACCCAAAGCTCAGGTCAAAAACCTGCGTAAATTTATGCTTTTCTATAAAATAAAGTGCGTGCGTGGTCTTTTGTAGATCAAGCGTCGTGTCGTGCTTTAGGCTTATCACGGGCGATGTTTTTACCTCGTAGTGCGACTCTCTATCGCCTTTGTTTTGCTCGTAGTCGTAGCCAAAGATAAACTCGCCACTGCCGTAGTCAAGCTTGTTTTTAAAATTTACGCCGTATTTTTTATCGCCGAAAAGTCCTTGCGACGGATAGCGCACGCCGCGAGCCGACTCGGTCGAGGATGTTTTGATTTTGATTTTTTGATAATACGGCATCAAATTTACCGAGTAAAAGTCGTTAAATTTGCCCTCGTAAACGGCGCTAACGTCGATTTTCTCGTTTTCAAAAAGCTTTGTTAGGCCGTTATTTGCGTTTTGCCTGCGGTTTTGCGAAACTTGATCTTGGGTTAGGGTGCCCGGATCGTTTCTTTTTGATTTAAATACGCTAGGCGTCAAATTTAGCGAGTGGGAGTCGTTAAATTTGTAGTTTAGCCCGCCGCTTAGATAGCATCCGCGTTCCTTGTAGTCGTGTCTGTAGCCTTTTGACCGAACGCTTTGCCGCTAAATTTTAAAAACAGATCCTTGCTCACATTTCCGCCGACGGTGGCTGTGGCGTCGCGGTAGCTATACGAGCCTATCTTGGAGCTCACGTTTGCGAAAAAATCTCGCGGTCTTTGCTTGGTGATGATATTTACCACGCCGCCTCTAGTGCCGCTGCCGTATAGCACGGCTCCGCCTCCTGGCATCACTTCGACCTGCTCGATGTCCTCGATCGAGATCATCTCAAGCGGTATGATGCCGTGCGCCGCATCGACCATATTTATCGACACTCCGTTTAGCATGATTTTTACGGCCATAGTCGGCGTCGCGCCGTCTCCGCGCATACCTTGTCCGCGCATATCTATGTTTTCGCCTAGGCTTTATGTGCTGACGAAATCGACGCTAGGGATCTTTTCTACGAGCTCTTTTACTGAGCGGTAGCCGTAGGCCTCGATGTCTGCTTTGGTTACGACGAATATATTTCTAGTCTCTTCCTTTAGCGCGCTTTCAAAGCCCGTCGCCGTTACTATAGCCGCGTCAAGCGTGACGTTTTGGGTTTGCGCGTTTAGGCTCGCGGCTGCGGCTAGCGACAAAAGGATAAATTTGCCGCCTTGCGCGTTTGATATTTTTTTACTCATTTTGGCTCCCTTCGATTTCATCATAATTAATAATGATAAAAGTTTTCGTTATTTTACTTTTTTGGCATTAATTAATAATAAAAATCAATTCTTATAATTTTGATTTACGATTATAGCGACGCTCGCAAGATTTTAGATTTAATTTTAAGGAGTATGTTGCGCGTTTAAATCGTGAAATTTAAAGGCCGAATTTGAAAGATTTTAAAATAAATTTGAAGTGGAGTAAAAATTAAGAGTTAAATTTGATATAGAAGCAAGCTAAATTTGCGATCCCGCTAAACGAAGCAGAGGAGATTTACCCCTCCATGCTATTTACGACGTTTATGACCTCGTCGCGTAGGCTCTCGACCGTTAGTTCGGCTTTTTTCTCAAACGGTACGAACACCTCGCCCTCGTCGCAGGCGATGTGCATGCCGTCCTCGGTGATATCGGTCATTTTGACGTTTTGCGGGTTGGTAAAGCCGCCAAATTTTGCGCACATATCCTCTGTAAGGCCGATGAAGTTATCGTTCATCATGCCTAGCGCCATCTCTTTGGCTTCTCTTGCTTCCTCGCTTAGCTGCATTATGTCTCCTCGTTTAAAATGATATCCGTTATTTTAACCGTTTTTAGCTGAATTTTAGCCCTTAACGAGCGCGATTTGCCCGTTTCGTATCTCGTAAATTTTATCCGCCGCGTCAAAGTACGCATCGTCGTGACTGATCGCAAAAATCGTGTAGCCCTGCGCCTTTAGCCCCGGCAAAAACTCCGTGTAAAAATGCCGCCTAAACTCGGGATCTTGATCGGCCGCCCACTCGTCAAGGATCAAAAATTTGCGCTTTTCAAGCAGCGCAGCGACCATAGCGAGGCGTTTTTTCTGGCCTTGGGAGAGATTTAGCGTGCTGAAATTTCCGTCCTTGACGCTTACTTTATTTTCTATCGACATCTTTTTTAGTAGCCCCTCTATCAGCGCTAGATCGTCGCTCATCACTTCGTCAAATAGATAAAAGTCGCTAAACACAGCGCTGATCGTGTTTGCGTAGCTTTTTAAATTTAACTCGGTAATCTTGACGTCATCTGCGAACATCTCGCCGCTTTTTGGCGCTAGAAGCCCGGCTAGGATCATAAATAGCGTGCTTTTGCCGCTACCGTTTTTACCGATCAAAAATACCGTTTCGCCGCGTCCGATCTCTAAATTTATATCTTTTAGCGCAAATTCGCTCCCCTCGTCGTAGGCGAAATTTATATCTTTTAGGCGTAGTTTTTGCCAAATTTGCGGAGCCGTCTCGCCTAGCTCAAACTCAGGCTCAAAGGGCGCTAGATCTAGCTTTTTTAGCCGCTCGTAGGCGATGCGCGCGCGAAAGACGCTAGGCACCGAGTAAAGCAGCATCATAAGCGGCGCTCGCAAAAAGAGTATCGCCAAGGCCACCGTGATCGCGTCTTGCAGGCTAGCGGCATCGTAGGCTAGGCAAAAATATATCTCGATGCCCACGGCGCCCAGCATCACGGTGTTTAGCCAGTTGCTCATAAAGGATTGATGGATCTCGGCTTTTACGATATTTGTGCGCAGGCTTTTTGCGTTTGGTATAAAGCGCTCCAGAAAAAGTCGCTTCGCGCGGGCTAAATTTAAGCTAAGCTCCCTGTGCCCCTCGATGCAGGTCTGATAGTCGCGGTACAGCGCATCCTCGCCGTTACGGCATTGTTCGTAGTATTTGTGGATATTTTTGATGAAGCATCGGCAAATCCATGTCGCCGCGCTCATCCAAAGTATCAAAAACACGAAAATCTCGGCCGAGATAAACAGCACGTAAGCGCCCGTCGCGCCGATGATGAGCACGCCTTGGATGATGCTTGGCACCTGCATAAAGCCGTCGGTTAGGCTGCGCACGTCGCTTGAGAGCGAGGCGATCAAATTCGACTTGCCCGCGGCTACGATTTTTTGATTTGCGGTATCTAGGATCCGTTTTATCGTTTTGGCTCGGAGCTCGTAGACAAAATCGTTGCCGATCACGCTAAGAGCGATGCGCGAGAGCACCGAAAAGCCCAAAAACAAAATCAAAAGCGCAAAAAATGCGAGCAAAATTTGAGCGTCTTGTTCTTTTAAATTTAAGAGGTATTTGTTGATAAAGGCTAGTATCAGGATCCCAGAGCCGCTAAAAACGGCGCTAGATACGATCATGGCGATGATTTGCCAAAGCGTTTTTTTTGGTATTTTTTTAAACATTTTCATTCTTTTTTGAGAGCTTATTTCATTTGAGTCGCCATTTTATAAGAATATTTTTAAAATTTCGCTAAAATC
>CAUUAH010000091.1:0-7015 GCA_963542985.1 uncultured Campylobacter sp.
GAGATGAGCGCTAGTCTCGTGGGCTCG
The DNA here is from genome assembly GCA_963542985.1 of uncultured Campylobacter sp. GTDB lineage: Bacteria > Campylobacterota > Campylobacteria > Campylobacterales > Campylobacteraceae > Campylobacter_A. Next base: position 28 of record CAUUAH010000091.1, read on the forward strand.
GAGATGTGTATAAGAGACAGCGCTATATGCTGCTATCATCGTAATATAATAAAGATCGTTAGCGTTTATTCGCTTGCTTGGAGATCTATTGGCATTTTTAAAATCTTGAACTATATTAAAGATAGTTTGCGCTTCCTCTTTGCTATAAGGCAATACCTTGCGATCCGTGGGGTCTATTTCTATTTTTACGTTAATATTATTCGTAATACTTTTACCTATGTAGCCGCTATCGTAACTGTAATTAAAAAATTGAGCCACCCTTATCATATATTTTTGCACGGTTACTTCCGACAGCTTGCTATCGTTTTTACCCAGATGCAGTATCTGCTCTAAATTTTTACCCTTATACTTGTTTTTTTGATTTAGCTTAGTTGGCATTTGGAATAAAATATTGCGAAATTTTAATAAATCATCTCTTGATATAAGAGACACGCTCCTTTCCTCACCGAAGAATTTAAAGAGCAAATTTTTGACGCTATTTACTAGCTCTAACGTGCTTTTAGACCATTTTTCGTTTTTACTCGTGTTTTGTATGAAGGTATCGAATGCAACGCGCAATATTATATTGTTTTGCGACCCGGTTGGTATTTGGCTAGCAAGCGGGACTATCTCGTATTGTTCTACGATATTATTACCTAGAGTTCCCGCGCCAAAAGTTTCTTTGCCTGCGCGTATAGATTGAACGATGTTTTGCTTTTTACCGAGCATAATATCTTTTGTCTCTCTTTCATCGGCTTTAGTTTTTACTAGCCCTAGCTCCGTATTTAGCCCGTGTTCTTTTTGAGCAGCTACGGCCATGGCGTGAGTGAAAGTATCTATAAGCTCTTTAACCCCTTGCCTATTAAGCGGCAATCCACCGACTTCGTCAAGAACACCGATATCGTCTTGAAAGCTTCGTATTTCTTTACTTTCAAATTTACGGCTACTATCTTGCTCGCTTAAAAATTTTAATCTTTTGGCCGTAAGGTTTGCGTTTTTCTCAAGTTTTGCTATGAGGTAGTTTAGCGAAAGGATATTTTTCTCGAGCAAAGCGTGGGCTACCGTAGCCCTATCCTCATCATCGATCGGGCCGATATTTTTTTCTAAAATTTCCACGCTAGGTTCTAGAAGTTTGGGCATTTGATTATCTTGCAAGGCTTCTTTAAAGTGCCTATTTAGAGCATCGGCAAAGTCGACGTCTATCTTTTTATCGTATAAAGAGTGCTCTTTTATACTTTTATTGATCTTTGCCTGCATGAAGCTATCCACGAGAGAGTCGATTATCTTGCCGTCCAACTTCATGTCCACCGCCTTGGTTATTAGATAAATGTATCTATCATAAATTCTAGCAGATTTTTTAGCTTTTAGTATGGAGTTTGTGCTTAGCGTAAAGCAAATTTCTCTTTGAACGCCGAAGATTTTCCTCGCACTAAGAGGCAGAACGCTTCTATAGTAGTATGTTCCGTTGCGATTTTTAATATGCGTCATAAGGCGGTGTAACAAAAGTGGAACACCTTGCCGATGCCTTAAAGTCAAAAAGACTTAAAATAGCGTAGTATCAGTGCTTTGCGAGGATTTAAAATAATTCCTCATAAGCCGGAGGTCGGGAGTTCAAGTCTCCCCCGTGACACCACAAATGCCTTATTTATCGGTATTTAAACCGCCTCTTTTGCAGTTTCCCTTTCTTTGAATTTTTTTTAAACTATGGTACACTTTTGATAAAAGGTGGTACAATGGAAGCATTTTACAAAAATAATCCTACAAAATGACTTTAGCGTAGCATATATCCGCAGATTTAATCCTCTTCCCCACTATTGCCATGCTCTCATCTAGCAAATTTAGACCTGACGATAGCCGTTGGCACTACTCTCATCCGAGCTCTAACTTCTTGCTTATTATTGCTCCTGCTATTTTATAGGTTTATCTAGAATATATAAAAGAGCTAAAACAAGTTAAAATTTTAGCTACACCCTTGCTCATTCTAGAATATTTAACAAAAACAAGAAAATATTCTTACTAAACCCTCCATCTAACCAGCAACCTTCTTCTATCTTCGACGTTTAAATTTATAAAATCTATGCCAAAAAGTTTCGTTAAATTTTCGCCCTTTAAAATTTGATCAGTTGCGCCGAATTCATATCCTAAGGGGCCGTTTAAAAGCAAGGTTTTATCTGCCATCGCAAGCGCATGATCGGGGTGATGCGAGGTAAAGATCACGCATGTTTTTCGATCGCTATTTAGTTTTTTGATTAGGCTTAAAACGGCGTTTTGATGAAAGACGTCGAGATAGGAAGTAGGCTCGTCCATGATTAGAATTTTGGGCCGTAGTACTAGAGAGCGAGCTATTAGGGCTAGCTGCATCATGCCGCCGCTTAGCTCGTCTACGTTTAAATTTAAATACTCGCTAACGCCTGCTATCCGTGCGGCTTCCTCAGCCATCGCCCTATCCTCTGCGCTCGGCCTTGAAAACATACCGACGTTTGCGTTTACGCCCATTAAAATCAGATCTTTTACTTTAAAGCTAAAAGCGATATTTTCGCTTTGGGGCACGTACCCTACGAGTTTGGCGCGCTCTTTGCCGCTAAGAGAGGCATGATCGCGGCCATCAATCAAAATTTGACCGCTTTTTGCTTTTAAGAGTCCTAAAATAATCTTTAAAAACGTAGATTTACCTATGCCGTTTGGACCTAAAATCGCAAGCGTTTCGCCGCTTTTTAAATCAAGGCTCAAATTTTGCAAAATTTGCTTACGCTCGTATGAAAAGCTTAAATTTTCTACGCTTAAGACCATCTTTTACCCTTTTTAACGATGATGATGCCTATCATAGGAGCGCCTATAAGCGCGGTTAGGATACTTAGCGGGATTTCAGCCGAGCTCACGCTTCTAGCTGCAACGTCGGTTAGCATCAAAAATATCCCGCCTAAAATCGCAGAAATCGGAACTAGCTGCGAATTATCGGAACCGTAAATCAGCCTAGTAACATGCGGCATTAAAAGCCCAACCCAGCCGATGATGCCGGCGATGGCTACGCTTGCGGCCGTTATCAACGTAGCAAGCACGATAAAGATAAAGCCCAAAAATTTACTCTCACCCAAAATGCTTGCATGTTCGCCGCCTAAGGATAAAATGTTTAGTTTCCAGCCCATTAGACTCAAAAGTACAAGTCCGCTAACGCAAACGGGAGCAAGCGCTGTCACGTCGCTCCACGAGATGGCGCTTAGGCTTCCCATCAGCCAATATACGATACTAGGTAGCTTTTCTTGCGTGTCGGCGATGTATTTGATGACGGAGATCAGCGCCTCGAATATCGCGCCCGTGATGATACCGGCAAGCACCAGCATGAGCTTTGAGTTTTTGTTTGCCAAAACTCCCAGGGCGTAAGCTATCATGACGGCTAAAAAGCCAAAAACGAAAGCGCCTATTTGCGTGGCTACGGGGCTACCGAAGGCTAAAATGCAAACCACTGCGCCAAATCCCGCCCCACTGCCTACGCCTAAGATATTCGGGCTTACCAAAGGATTTGCAAACATCGCCTGAAATATCACGCCCGCCACGCTAAGGCTAGCGCCTATCAAAAATGCCGCTATCAGCCTAGGCAAGCGCAGATCGAATATCAAAGCGTAAAGCGTCTCTTTGTCGTTTTGATAATAGTCAATTAGCCCCTCAAGCGAAATCCTACCCGCAAGCAACGAAAAAATAACCGCAAAAACTAGCAAAAGAGATAAAAACAGATATTTTTTCATTATCTAAAAAGCTCATAAAATTTACTCTCGCCGTTTAGGTCGAATCGTAAAATTTGAGCTATCTCATTGTCACTTAGATCGTAGTCGTAGAGGAGCTTGTAGCTCTTTTTCATCTCGTCTTTTAAATTTATATGCTCCGTTCCTGAAAATAGTACGCTAAACCACGCCCAGCCCAGGTGCGATTCGCCCGTAGGCGGCTCCCACATATCTCCTCCCAGAGGCATTTTATAGACGGCTTTTTGCTTGACGGCTTTTACGTTTTTTAAAATTTTATCGTTAAAAAAGTCCCGCGGCGCAAGCTCGTCAAAGTTGCTAAGCAAGATAACGTCCGGATTTTGCGCAAGAATTTCTTCTTTATTTAAAATTCTAAATCCCCCGAAATTCGCCGCATTTACTCCGCCGCTTAGCTTGATCTCATAATCAAAATACGTCCCGCCTCCTGCGGCCTCGTAACTTTTATCTCGGCCGAATATAAAAAGAACCTTCGGTTTTTTGCTAAGCCCTTTTACGAAATTTTCGATCTTAGCTCTTACCTCGGCTCTATTTTGTAAAATTTGCTCCGCTCTTTGCTCTTTTTCGTAAATTTTACCCAGCATCGTAAACCAAAAAAGCGGGTCTTCTTCCGTGCCGCTTAAATTTACCAGAGCTACGTTTAGCCCTACTTTTCGCAGCGGCTCTATGATCTTTTCGCCTCTCATACCCCACTGTACGACAAGATCGGGAGATAGTTTTAGTAGCTCCTCGATGTTTGGAGTAAAATCCTCTCCTATACCGCCTGCTGGGATACTAGCTGCGCCTTTGATCATTTTTCCGAGCATTCCGCGCTCGATGTTTTTCTTAGCCATCGGGTGGACGGAGGCTAGGCGAAATACGTTGTTTTCGACGCTAAGAGAAAACGAAGCTAGCGGCACCGGAAACAGCGCTACGCTCTTAACTGAGCGGTCGAAGCGAAGCTTATTGCCGTTTTGATCGGTAAATTCAAGCGCGCCCAGCGTCGCGGCTAGTAGCAATAAAACGGATATGATTTTTCTCAAATTTGATCCTTAAATTTGTAAATTTTAGGGCTTTTGAGCAGGCCTGTTTAAAAGCCCGCTCGGCAAATTTAAAATTTAAAAGCTAGCCTTAAAGCCTAGTTTGAAATTTCTTCCCGGATTTATTAGCGGGTTGCTAGCGCTTCTAGGCTGGCTGATTAGCTCGTAGCTTAGGCTTGGGGCGTATTCTTTGTCGAAGATATTTTCGACTCCAAAATTCAGGCTAAAATCTTTTAAGAATCCTAGTTTGCCCAGGCTCTTGCCAAAGTATAGGTTATGCACGAAGTATCCAGCTCGCTCGCGCTCTACGCTGTCGTCTATGCGCGTCTTTCTCGCCGCCCAGTCGCCGCTATACTCTATGTATGAGTTTGCCCAAAACTCCGGCGAATAAGAAACAGCCACGCGTCCGCTAAGCGGAGCAATCTCTGGAAGCGGCTTGCCGGTTTGTTTATTTTTGCCGCGCGTGTAGGCGAGGTTTGTTTTAAACTCCAAATTTGATAAAACTTTATAAGCAAGGTCAAATTCGGCTCCGCTTATCTTGGCTCTATTTACGTTTTGCGACTGATAGTAGGTCACGCCGCCGCTTTGCCAGTTTCGCTCGACGATCAGGTCTTTATAATCTCCCGTATAAAATATCAAATTTGATCTAAGCGCCTTATCCGTATAGCGAAGTCCGGCCTCGTAGGTGACGCCTTTTTCGATATTTAGATCAGGGTTTGGCAGATACGCCTCGCTGCCCGAAAACGTAAGTATCGGCGCGACCTCGCCGCTCATAGGAGCTCTAAACGAAGTCGAGAAGTTACCCACAAACTCAAACCCCTGGGCGATAGGGTAAATAAGCCCCAGACCGTAGCTGGCTCTGCCGTCTTTTCTATCGTTGGCGTTTTCGTATAGGGCTTTTACGGCGGGACTCATCGAGCTATCCATATCAAATGATGTTTTTATGCGGTCGTAGCGTAAATTTGCGCTTAAAATCGCATCGTTGCTAAACGCATATTCGAGCAAGCCAAACCCGGCGACGTCAAGCTGTTTGGTTCTTAGCCTGTTGCGTACGCTAGGGCCTTTGTTTACGCTTTGATACACGCTATCCCAGTCCTCGTAATAAAAATCTACGCCGTAAGTTTGGGTTAGGCTGTCGCCTACGAATTTACCGATAAATTTGCCGCCGTAGACCTTCGGACCGTTTACGTAGTTATCGACTTGTCTAGGCGAAAACGAGCCGATGTAGGGCCTTATATTTAGGTGCGTATAAAGCTCTCTGTAGTACAAGCTAGAATCTAATATAAATTTGTCGTTTATGTTGCCTTCGTAGTTTAGCGCTACGTATTTTTCTCTAAGAGGCGCTTCTTTTATGTATTTTTGAAAGCCTCTTTTATTCGCTGTTCCGGGAGCGCCGACCGCCGTACCGACTACGCCGCGCTCGGACTCCGTATATCTGGTTACGAGCTCAAGTCTGTGAAAATCGGCAAAGCTATATCCGCCTTTAAAATCAAGGCTTCGGTAGTTATACCTCGTATTTGGGATTTTACCCGCAGGAGTGTCGTAGTCCTTGCCGTGTTTGTAGTTTAAGCCGAGCAATGCGTCAAACCCGTGTCCGACTACGCCGAGTTGTAAGCGGTTTTGTGTGCCTTTGTTCGAGCTTTGATACTGGGTGCTTAGATACGTATCAGATAACGCCCAGTCGCCGTGCACGTCCCCGCTAGCTCTTTTGGTGACTAAATTTACTATGCCGCCAAAGGCATCCGTGCCGTAAAGCGTGCTAGCGGGACCTCTTATTATCTCTATCCTTTCGATTTGATCGGGCGTAAATATCGAATATTCAAACGCCGGTCTGCCTCTAAATCTAAGTCCGTCTACGAACATAGGCACGCGGTAATCAGACGAGCTAAAGCCTCGCACGTTTACGGTGCCTGAGTCCATGCCTTCGTTTACGATTGAAACTCCGGGCGCTTCGCTGATTAGCTCGGGTACGCTTTTGCCAAGCTTTCTTTCTATCGTCTCTTTATCTACTACCGAGACGCTTTTGCTTATCTCGTCTACGCTTTGAGACGACCTTTGCGCCGTGACGGTTACGCCTTCTAGCGATTTTAGCTCTACTTCGTTTTGCGCGGCAGCTAAAACGCCCGCAAGCGCTAAACTAAGCGCGATTTGCTTTTGCATTTAAACTCCTTTAAAAATTATTAACGGGCAATTATCTGTCTCTTATACACATCTGACGCTGCCGACGATCTTACG
>CAUUAH010000092.1:0-6999 GCA_963542985.1 uncultured Campylobacter sp.
GATGAGCGCTAGTCTCGTGGGCTCGGAGATGTGTATAAGAGACAGCTAGCAAGGGCGAATTTGCGGCGGGACGCGGGCTTTATTACTCGCTATTTTCGCGTTTTTTCGTTTTTAGCCAAGAAGCCGATAGATTTAGCGGCGTAAATGCGATGCTAGGCCTTGCCTCTGCGCACGCTCTAAACGAAGAATCGGCCGCTGCCATAATGCACATACAGGCAAAATTTGACGAGAAAAATCCGCAAAATTTAGTGGATGAATTCGATGAAATTTTCCACGCTCCGCCAAGTCCGCTTAGAAACTCGCTGTCGTACTACGACGAGGGCTACGAGGTCGGACACGCCTGCGCTAAAGTGCGTAAAATTTTAGCCCGCACCGACCTTAGGCGCGACGAGGCTAAATTTAAAGAAAACGAAGACAACGTAGGCTTCGTGTTTGCTCTGATGAGCGAATTTATCGCGCGCGAGGGTGAGCTGGAGCTATACGGCGAGCTTGAAGAGCAGCTTTTTAAAGAGATCATAAATCCAAACATTGATGAATTTATAAATGACCTTTTTAATCACGAAAGTAGCGAAATTTACAAAGATGTCGCGGTACTACTGCAAGGATTTATCGAGTTTGAGCGCGTAGTTTTAAGCGCGCCGCGTCCTATAAATCACGGCGAAAATAAAAAGACTTTGGACGGAATTTCAAGATCTGAGGCTATAAGAAGACAAAAAAACCGAGTGAGAAAGATAAAAGCTATGGAGGAAGAAAATGCAAAAAAATAGGCGAGAATTTTTAAAAAAGGCGGGGCTAGTCGGCGCGGCAGCGGCTACGGCCGGAGTAGCAACGGCAGCGGCGTCAAACCTAAAATACGGTAAAAGCAAAAAGACCGAAGTGCTTTATAAAAGAAGCAAAAACTGGGATCTATACTACGAACAAGCGAAATAAATAAAATTTAAGAAAGGATGAATATGTCTGAGGCAAATTTACGTCTTATGCCCCACTCAAACGCAGTCGGGCGAAGATCGTTTTTAAAAATGGCCGCGCTAGCAGGCGTAGCGGGCGGCATGAGCGGGCTGGCTGCTAGCGGTGTAACTAGAAGCGCCACAAAAGAAGAAATGGCAAATCCGTTTCCAAACTCTAAAATCGTAAAAACCGTTTGTACGGTTTGCTCCGTTGGATGCGGAGTGCGCGCCGAGGTAGAAAACGGCGTTTGGGTACGCCAAGAAGTAGCCCAAGATCACCCGGTAAGCGCGGGCGGCCACTGCTGTAAGGGCAGCGACGTCATCGATATGGTGCGCTCTCACTGCCGCGTGAAATACCCGATGAAAAAAGTAGGCGGCAAATGGAAACGCATCAGCTACAAAGACGCGCTTGACGAGATCGGCGCCAAATTAAAAGCGTATCGCGAGAAAAACCCTGAACAAGTGATGTTTCTAGGCTCTGCAAAAGATTGCAACGAACAAAGCTACTACATCAGCAAATTTTCCGCGATGTTTGGGACAAACAACCTAGATCACCAAGCTAGAATTTGACATAGCGCAACAGTCGCCGGTGTGGCGAATACGTGGGGTTATGGAGCTATGACTAATCACCTTGGAGATATCCAAAACGCGAAGTCTATCTTTATAATCGGCGCAAATCCGGCTGTAAACCACCCGGTGGGATTTAGGCATTTTCTAAAAGCGAAGGAAAATAACGGCGCAAAGCTGATCGTTGTCGATCCAAGATACACGAGAACTGCTGCAAAGGCTGATTATTTTGCTCAAATTCGCCCGGGCACGGACATACCTTTTATGTATGGCATGATGAATCTCATCTTTGAAAACGGCTGGGAAGATAAGAAATTTATAGATGACCGTACGTACGGCATCGACGAGATCCGCAAAGAGGCCGCAAAATGGACGCCCGAAGTGGTAGAAGACGTAACTGGAGTACCGGCTGCGACGCTAAAAGAGATAACCGAAGTTTTCGCTAAAAACCGCCCGGGATCGGTCGTTTGGGCGATGGGTCTAACTCAGCACACCATAGGCAGCTCAAACACTCGTATCGCTCCGATCCTGCAACTAGTACTAGGAAATATGGGCGTATCAGGCGGCGGCTGCAACATCCTGCGCGGTCACGACAACGTCCAAGGCGCTAGCGATATGGCAAATGCGCCAGATAGCCTGCCAGGATACTACGCTAAAAACGAAGCCACGTGGAAATACTTCGCTAAGATGTGGAAAGTAGACTACGAGTGGCTACAAGGTAACTTTATAAAACCTGAATGGATGTTTAAGCCGGGATTTACCCTAGCTCGCTGGTGGGCAGGCGTACTTGACGGCAAAAACGGCAATGACCAGGTTGAAAACGCAGGCGATAGCCTAAAAGCGCTAATCGTCATCGGCAACGGTATAACTTCAACAGCGCAACAAGCAAAAGTGCAAGAGGGCCTCGACGGGCTCGAACTTTTGGTTTTGGCTGACCCGTTTGTAAACGATGCTGGCGTTATAACAAATAAAAAAGACGGCGTCTATCTACTGCCTGCAGCGACGCAGTTTGAAACCAGCGGCACGGTCGTAGCGACAAACCGTAGCGGCCAGTGGAGAAGCCAGGTCGTAGAGCCTCTGTTTGAGAGTATGCCCGATCAAGAAATTTTATTTGAGCTTGCCAAAAGGCTAGGCTACTATGACGAGCTAACTCGCACGATCAGAGACTCTGAAGGCAAGATCGAGTGGCCTGAAGCTGCTACTCGCGAGATCGCTAGCATCGTAAAAAGCATCGGCCTAACCGGCTGGACGCCAGAGCGTCTAAAACGCCATCAGGCTAACTGGGATAAATTTGACGAAAAAACTCTAATGGGCAAAGAGGGCACCGAGGTGGCTGGCGAATACTACGGCTTGCCGTGGCCTTGCTGGACGGAAAAACACCCGGGCAGTCCAAATTTATACGATATAAGCAGACCGGTAATGCAAGGCGGCATGGGCTTTAGAAACCGCTTCGGCTTAGAGCATAACGGCGTAAATCAGCTAGCAGCCGACGGTAGCGCGCCTGTAGGCGGAGCGCAAAGCGGCGGGTATCCGGAGATCAAAAAAGATAACATCGAAAAGATACTAGGCATCACGCTAACGGATGAAGAGCGCGAAAAAATGGGCGCTACTTGGGCGACCGACGGTAGCGGTATAATCGCAGAAAAATGTATGGAAAAGGGCATCGCTCCGTACGGCAACGCAAGAGCTAGAGCGGTAGTTTGGACCTTCGTAGATCAGATACCGCAGCACAGAGAGCCGCTACATACACCTCGCCAAGACCTTGCGCAGAAGTATCCGAGCTTTGAGGATAAGCCGAATCACTACCGTGTATTTACAAAATACAAGAGCTTGCAGCTAAGTAAGGATTTCTCAAAAGAGTTCCCGATAAATTTGACTACGGGACGCCTTGTAAACTTTAGCGGTGCTGGCATGGAAACGCGCGCTAGTATGTATCTATCTCGCATCACGCCTGAGATGTTTGCAGATATCCATCCTGAGCTTGCGGCTAAACACGGCATTAAAAACTGGGATTTCGTATGGATTCATTCGCCTGAAGGCACGAAAATCAAAGTACGAGCTAGAGTCGTACCGTCGGTTAAACCAGATACTATATTTTTGCCGTTTCACTGGGCTGGATACATGCAGGGCGTCGATATGACGGGTAATTTCCCTGACGGCACCAAGCCTTATGCGGTAGGCGAGAGCGCAAATACCGTCACCAACTACGGCTACGATATAGTCACTCAAATCCCTGAAACCAAAAGCGGTCTATGCCGCATAGAAAAGGCGTAAAATGAGCGAATTTAACGATAACAATAGACTTAAATTTTACTGCGACGACGATAGATGCATCGACTGTAACGGCTGTGCGGTAGCTTGCGACGAGGCTCACGAGCTGCCTCTTGGCATCCGCCGCCGCCGCGTCATCACGCTAAACGAAGGCGTACCAGGTAAGGAAATTTCAACCTCGATAGCCTGCATGCACTGCGAGGAAGCGCCGTGCTCGCTGGTTTGCCCGGTTGATTGCTTTTATATCAGGAGCGATGGTATCGTGCTACACGACAAAGATATCTGCATCGGCTGCGGGTACTGCCTATACGCGTGTCCGTTTGGCGCGCCTCAGTTCCCGCGCGAGGGAGTGTTTGGCGCCAAAGGTTCGATGGATAAGTGTACGATGTGCGCAGGCGGTCCGCTACCGACAAATAGCGAAGCCGAGCGCGAAGAGTACGGTCAGGATAGAATTTCCGAAGGCAAAGTGCCGGTTTGTGCCGCAATGTGCTCTACAAAGGCGCTGCTAGTAGGCGAATCAGCGATGATAGAGAAGATCTACGGCGACAGAGTCAAGGCTCGCGGCTACGGCTTTAAAGACCTAAAACAAACTCCAACCTGGAAGCTCGCCTACTATGCTGGTGATAGGCTTAAAATAAAATCTTAAAATTTAGCTCGCTCTTGCCGAGATTGCGGGAGCGAGTAATCTCATCAAATTTGACGCGGTTTGTCTGCGTCAAATTTGATACAAATTTAAATTCTACTTGTTTGTCCAACTTCGGCTTTTTAAATTTAATCAAATTTTGCGCGAATGGTTTATTAAATTTGAGTGTTAAATTTGTGGTACGTGTAAATTTGAAATAAAAAGTAGGTAAAATTTCAGTAGAAAAAGGGCGGTCTCCCGCCCTAAATTTAAGCCCTAACAGGCGACAAATAAGGATTTGCCGAGTGCATCGACATCTCGTTTTGCTCTCTAAATTTGATAAATTCCTCTTCGCTTAGACGCCTGATATTTGCTATCGTCATCTTTAGCGGCGTGATGCCTGAGAGCGGATCTGGGTCGCCGGCGTTTGCTAGCTCGTTACCGTCGGCCTCGCTATAGTGGAAGGTCGTAAATATCGTGCCTTCTTTTAGATCCGGATTTACGCGAAGCTTGGCCGCGATCTGGCCGCGTTTGTTTTGCACGAGCGCGTAGCAGCCTTCCTCTAGCTCTCTCTCGCGAGCGATATCCGGGCTCACCTCTATGAGTGCGCCCTCTACGCCAGCACCGTATTCAAGAGCCGGACACTCTCTAGTCATCGTGCCTGTGTGGTAGTGATAGACCTTGCGCCCCGTCGTAAATAAGCACGGATAAACCTCGTCAGGCACTTCGCTAAGCGCGCCGCTACCGACCGGATAGTTGTCCGGGATATTCATCTTGGCTCTAAATTCTGCTTCTGCTTTTGCGCGTTCGTTTTTGTCGTCTAAGTAAAGCACCGGCGCAAAGCGGAATTTACCGCCCGGCAGCATGGACTTGTGATCGGAGTAAAGTACCGGCGTGCCAGGGTGTTCCTCGTCTGGGCACGGCCAGCTGATACCGCCTAGCTTGCCTAGTCTATAGTAGCTTATGCCGCCGAAAAATTTAGGCATGAGCTCTCTTAGCTCGTTCCAAATTTGCTCAGGACCAGCAAAATCAAATCCCTCTAGCCCCATGCGGTTTGCGATGTTGCACACGACTTTCCAGTCAGGCTCTACGCCGCTAACGGGCTCGCTAGCCTTTCGCGTGCGTTGGACGCGGCGAGAGGTGTTGATAAACGTTCCGTCCTTTTCGCCCCAGCCAGCGGCAGGTAGCACCACGTCAGCCTTGTGCGCGCTCTCCGTGAAAAACAAATCCTGCACTATAAAGCAGTCTAGATGATGGACGGCGTGGACGAAGTGCTCGGTCCAAGGGTCGCTCATTACGGGGTTTTCGCCGTAGACGTAGAGTACTTTTAGTTCGCCTTCGTCTATTTTATCAGGCGCTTGCGTTAGTTTAAAGCCAGGAACTGGATTTAGCTCAAAGTGCCATACTTTACGCGCTTGCTCCTGAGCGTAGGTCGAGTTTACCGCGCCGGCCGGGATTACGTTAGGCAGCGCGCCCATATCGCATGCGCCTTGGACGTTGTTTTGACCGCGCAGAGGATTTACGCCAGCGCCCTTTTTGCCTAAATTTCCGGTTAAAACGGCTAAATTTGATAGCGAAAAGACGTTTGACGTACCGTCGCTAAACTGCGTGATACCCATCGTGTAGCAAATCGCCGCCGCGCCTGCTTTAGCATACATTCTAGCTGCCTCTATGATGAGCTCTTTTTTTATACCGGTTTCGCGCTCGAAACGCTCGGGCGTAAAGTCCTTAACCGCTTCTTTTAGATATTCAAATCCCTCGGAGTACTTCTCGATAAATTCGCTATCTTGCAAATTTTCGGCGATTATGACGTGCATCATCGTGTTTAGCGTTTTGATATTCGCTCCGATCGGGATTTGCAAGAAAATATCGGCTTTTTTAGCCATATCAGTGCGCTTTGGATCTACGACGATCATCTTGGCGCCTCGCTGAAGGCCGCGCTGCATCTGCATAGCGATGATCGGGTGGCACTCGCTCGTGTTTGTGCCGATGAGTAAAAATACGTCCGTATCGGTCGCAAATTCGACTAAATCGTTCGTCATCGTTCCGTTTCCTAACGTGCTGGCAAGACCTGCCACTGTAGGAGCGTGTCAAAGACGGGCGCAGTGATCTACGTTGTTGCTGCCCTGGGCGCGGAAAAATTTCTGGAAAACGTAGTTGTCTTCGTTATTTGAGCGCGCGGAGCTAAAGCCCATGATCGAGCTTGGGCCGTATTTTGCGACGGTGGATTTAAATTTATCCGCGAGAAAATCATAAACCTCCTCAAAACTCACTTCTTCAAGCTCTCCGTGCTTGTCGTAGACGCCGTTTAGCTTTCTCATCATCGGACGGCTTAAGCGTTTAGGAGAGTTTACGAACTCCCATCCGAACATTCCTTTTAAGCAAAGCTCGCCGTCGTTTACGTGGTGGTCTTTGCTAGGTTTGGCATCTACGATTCTACCGTTTCGCACGATAAGATCGATGCCGCAGCCCGTACCGCAATATGGACAGGTGGTCTTTACGATCTCTTCCATTTTTGATCCTTTCTGGTATTACTGAAATTTATGAGATTATTATACAACGGCAAATATAAATTTAGTCTGTCTCTTATAC
>CAUUAH010000093.1:0-6997 GCA_963542985.1 uncultured Campylobacter sp.
AAGTACTAGCGCTTATTATATTAGTAAGCGGCATTATAGGGTTTTTAGTCGTACTTCCAGTGCATTACGCCCTAGAAGAAACTAGCGGAGAGAAGTTTTGCGTAGTATGCCACGAGATGGATCCTATGGTTATAGCTTATAGTAACGACGTTCACAGCGGCAAAGGCAAAAGCGGAGTAAGGGCTAAATGCGTGGACTGCCACATACCTCACGATAACCTAGCCAAATACGTCTTAGTTAAAGCTAAAAACGGATTGATGGAGGGATACGTTCATTTCTTTAAAGACCCGGAGGCTATAGACTGGCATAAAAATAGAGAGAAAAGAGAGCACTTCGTATTTGATAACGGTTGTGTTAGCTGTCATACGAATTTGATAGATAATAAACTAACCTCAGCCCAGGCTCAAAAGATGCACGCTCACTATCAAAGCCTGCTAAATACCGATAAGCAACTAACCTGCGCTAGCTGTCACGCCGAGGTAGGTCACAGCGGACTAAACAACATGCTAAACTACTGGAAGCCTGAATACAAAATCTACGAAAAGAAAGCCGCAATCAAAAAAGAAGAGATAAAGAAGGCATATTTCGGGGAGGGTTATGTGGGGCCGAAAGAGGTGAAGGCTGAAGATAAGGCGGATAAAAACGCGACTAAGTAAAATTTCTTAAATTTAATAGCCTGATAGGATTCGGGCTATTAAATTTTACTCAAAACCGTACAATTTTAAATTTCCATGTCTTCTAAGTTGTTAAAAATCTGCTATTTAAATTTCACTCCATCATGCTTATAGTCTCTGTCATATCTAGTCTCACGGTACTTTTTCTAAAAGCAAACCCGGGCTCAGCGCTTTACTACACGGACGCCGCGATAACGGCGACGGCTCAGGCTTTGCTCGTTGGCGCATGGTACGGCGTGGATGATGTGGAGGATATTTAGTCAAATTTGGCGCAAAATACGCGGATAACGGCTCTGCGCAGTTTAAATTTAACCTGCCCAGCAACCAGTAAAATTTGGCAAATTTGAGTTAAATTTTAGCTCCGATCAGCTTTATTAAATTTACAAAAGAGGCTAGTAAATTTAAACGGATAAGCGCTAATTCTGCCGTTCGTATCAAAAAGGCGCGGGTTTAGCCGCCTGAGTATAAATTTAACGGCCGAGTCAAATTTGACCTGTTTTGACAAAATCTCGCGAGGCCGTTTGCCGCGCCGCGCGTCAAATTTGACCCAAACTCGCCCTACCCGTTCATCTTGGATAGCTTCTCGTTTTTGAGATTTGCCTCCATCTGGCGTATCTCCTCCTCGCCGCTCCTTACGATACCTTCATCGCACTCGAAGTTTTTGGCGTCTATTTTTTTCGGGTATTCGACGTTTGCTAGGATGTGCCTAAAAAGGTTGATGCGAGCCTGTTTTTTGCTGTCTGAGACGATGATGGTCCATGGGCAAAACGGCGTGTTTGAAGCTAGCAGCATCGAGTATTTGGCGATGGTGTACTGATCCCAGAGCTCCTGGCTTTTCTCGTCTACGGGGGAGATTTTAAACTGCTTGAGCGGGTCGGTGAGACGCTCTTTGAATCGCTTTTTTTGCTCCTCTTTTGAAACCGAGAGGTAAAATTTAAAGAAAATGATGCCCGAGTTTTTGATCATCTCCTCAAATTTAGGCACTTCACGCAAAAACTCCTTGTGCTCCTCCTGCGTGCAAAAGCCCATCACCGGCTCGACGCCAGCGCGGTTGTACCATGAGCGGTCAAAGATCACGATCTCGCCCGCACTCGGCAAATGCGCGACGTAACGCTGGAAATACCACTGTGAGCGCTCGACGTCGCTTGGCTTTTCAAGCGCCACGATACGGCATCCGCGCGGATTTAGGTGTTCGGTTAGGCGCTTTATCGAGCCGCCCTTGCCCGCCGCGTCGCGCCCCTCAATGATGATGAGTACGCGCAGACCCTGCTCTTTTACGTGATTTTGAAATTTTAAAAGCTCGATTTGTAGTTTTCGTAGTTCGTGCTCGTAGTCGAATTTCACGCTATCCGTGCCGTTTTTACTCACTCTAAACCTCCTTTGGGTATTTTTAAAATGTTACTATCAAATAATTAAAATTTAGCTAAAATACGCCTCTTAATTTAACATTTAACGCTGACTTTATGGGAGCTTGTGTAAAATACGACAAAAATTTCAAGGAATATTATGATTTTTAGGATGATTTTTGCGGCGATTCTGACCTGCTGCGCTATGTTTGCCGAACCGCTTTCGGTCAAAGAAGCCTTCGGCCTCACCGCGCACGCCGACGAGCAAAACGTCGAGTTTAGATTCGCCCCGGCGCCAAATATCCACGTCTATAAAGACAGCCTAGCAGCGAGCCTAGGCGATAAAAATTTAAACTCGCATCTAAACTTTCCAAAAGGCGAAATTTACGATGAGCGCGAAGTTTATACGGGCAAATTTAGCCTTTTCGTACCGATAAATTTACTAAAAGGGCTTAGCGGCGGCGAAAATTTCACTCTAAAGCTTGAATACCAGGGCTGCGCCAAAGACGGCATCTGCTATCAACCGCAAGTACTCAAATTTGGCGTCAAAAAGAACCTCGCCGGCTACTCCGTCGCACAGATCATAGAGGCGGCCGAGCCTGAATTTGCCGGCTCGCAGGTGCCGCTCTCCGAGCAAGACTCTATCGCCGCAAGCCTTAGCAGCGCAAATTTTCTCCTCTCGCTCGCTACGTTTTTCGGCTACGGGTTGCTATTATCGCTCACGCCTTGTATCTTTCCGATGATACCGATCTTATCATCCATCATCGTCTCAAAGCAAGCCGGCAGCGACAAAAACGGCGCCGTAAATTTAAGTGCGTCAGACGCAAACTCGCACAAATTTGACAGTGGCAACCAGCACGCTAAAAATGGCAACAGTAAAAACTCTCGTGCTACGAGCGGCTTTTTCCTCTCTCTTATCTACGTTTTTGCGATGGCCTGCGCCTATGCGGTCGCAGGCGTAGCGGCTAGCGTTTTTGGCTCGGGCGTGCAAAGCGCGCTGCAAACACCGGCCGTACTGATCGGCTTTAGCCTCGTTTTCGTCGCGCTCGCGCTTTCGATGTTCGGACTTTACGAGCTTCAGATGCCGCTTGCTATGCAAAACGCGCTTAGCAAAAAAGCCCAAAGCAAAGGCGGCATAATCGGCGTTTTTGCGATGGGATTTTTATCCGCGCTCATCGCTAGCCCATGCGTCGCAGCACCTCTTGCGGGCGCACTGCTTTACATAGCGCAGAGCGGAAACGCTCTGTTTGGCGGGCTTGCGCTCTTTACGATGGGGCTTGGCATGGGCGTGCCGCTACTGATTATCGGGGCAAGCTCGGGCAAAATTTTGCCGCGACCGGGCGCTTGGATGGATAAAATCAAGACGCTTTTTGGCTTTATCATGCTGATAATGGCGGTTTGGCTTAGCGCACGCGTGATGGGCACCAGAGCGGAGCTACTGCTCTACGGCGTTATCGGCGTGTTTGCCAGCGTATTTTTCGGAGCTTTCGATGCGACAAACGGCGAGCGCTCGGACGGCAAAAAGCTACTAAAAGGCACGGCGCTACTAGCCTTTATCTACTCTGTTTTGCTGATCGTGGGCTCGTTTTCGGGCGCAAAATCGGCGCTAAATCCGCTCGAAGGCTTTAAAAACTCGGGCGCTGCAGGCGTAAATTTGAGCAAAAACGAACCTAATTTTATCACCGTGTCAAATTTAGCCGAGCTGGAAAATGCGGTAAAAAGCTCATCCAAACCCGTGCTGATCGATTTTTACGCGACTTGGTGCGCTAGCTGCAACGAGCTTGACGAGATCACTTTTAAAGACGAAACCGTGCTAAAAAAACTCGAAAATTTCACTCTTTTACGCGCGGACGTGACAAAAAATAGTAGCGATAATGCGCAAATAATGAAAAAGTTCGGGCTCATCGGGCCGCCCGCGATCCTTTTTTTTCGCGCCGGTAGCGATGCGCAAGACGAGGTAAAAAACGCGCGACTCATCGGCTTTTATCCGCCCGAAAAATTTTTGGCCCATCTTGAAAAATTCGGGCTGTAAAATTTGAGCGGCGATTTTTGCGGTTTTATCCTCAAAATTTGAGATAATTAAAGCTGATTTAAATTTCGCTCGCTATAATTTCGCCTATCGTTACCCTGTAGTTTAGTGGTAGAACTGCTGACTCTGGATCAGCTAACAGAGGTTCGAATCCTTTCAGGGTAACCACTTGATCTCATCTTAAAATTCACAAAAAGTCCAAAAAGCCGAAAATCACCAACCCTACTCTACCGTTTTTGAAAAAGTAAATATCTTTTTAAGTTTTACAAGTCCGAGCTTCACGCCGCTATATCTCATTATCTTTGCCATCTGCCCCCATCTAGGCTTTTCATAGCACGGATGCGGGCATTTGCGGCAACTCGGTTTAATGTCGTGTGAACAGGCTAAAAGCCGCTCGTGAGCATAAAAAAACAGCTGCTCGCACTCGGCGCAAAGCTGCGTCTGAACGCTACGGTTTAGACTTTCGCCCTTATAAATTAGTTCCAAATTTATCTCACGCTTTGGCTCTAGTGCGTGTTTATCAGTGCAGTAAGTCTGTAAAAATTTCGCCAGAGTCGTAACCTGTTCGGTAAATTTCTCATTCGTCATGCATTTTTCCTTTGGGCAAATTTACCAAATTTCGGGTCTCACAGCGTTAATCTAACTCAACTCCGAATTTCGCCCGCGCCCTTTGTAGATCCTCCTCGCAGTCGATACCGATACTTTGGCTTTGCACCTCAAGCATGAGGATTTTTTCTCCGTTTGATAGAACGCGCAGTTGCTCGAGCTTTTCGGTATTTTCAAGCGTCGAAGGAGCAAAGGAGCAAAATCTTTTTAAATTTGCCGCACTGTAGCCGTAGATGCCCAGATGCGCCTTATACGCGTCAAACGGCGTGCGGTCAAACGGAATGCGCGATCGCGAAAAATAAAGCGCGTGGCCCGCGTCGTCGGTCACAACCTTAACCAGATTTTTATCGTCCGCTAGCTCGCTGCCTACAAATTTAAAACACGAAAACATAAATGCTCTCTCCGCATTTTTCGCGCAAAACTCTCTAAATTTGACGATATTTTCAGGCTCGATAAAGGGCTCGTCGGCCTGCACGTTTATGATGATTTCGCTATCTTTGACGCCAAGTATGCCCGCCGCTTCGTTGATGCGGTCGGTTCCGCTTTGATGCGCCTGGCTAGTCATCACGGCTTTAAAGCCGAATTTTTGCGCGATCTGCACCACGCCCTCGTCGTCTGCGGCAATCACGACTTCGTCAGCCGCGCTCACTCTACGCGCCGTAGCGACAAACATCGGTACGCCATTTATTTCACGTAAAATTTTATTTGGCATTCGCGTCGAGGCGAGCCTTGCAGGGATGATGATCATCGCTCGATCCAAGCTAAAATTTTAGCTTCTATGTCGCTTTTTGCGGCGATTTCGTTATGTACGGCGGCTTTTGCAAAGAGCGACTTTATCGCGCCGGGCACTTCGTCGTTAAACTCCGCCGCCAAGGCCTCAAGCCCGATTTTTTCGTCTTTTAGCGTTTTGTTTTTTAGCGCCTTAAACATACTCGGAGCAAATTTAACCCAGTGCGCGGTCGACGTTATCACGCACGGACGCGCTAAATTTGCCGCCGATTTAAAGCAAGTAGCCGTATGCGGATCGATGGCGACGCCTTTTGCCGCCCACTCTTTTATGTATTTCTCGCACTCCGCGTCGCTGCAAAAATCAGCGTCAAAGTCCTCTTTTAGCGCGCCAAGCTCGCTGCTTGAAAGCTCGTAAAAGCCATCGCTAGCAAGACTATCCATCAGCTCCTTGGTTCTCACGGCACCAAATTTATCAAAAAGCAGCCTCTCGACGTTTGAAGAAACAAGGATATCCATCGCGGGACTGATCGTCTTAACCAGGCTTTTGCCGCGCAGATCGTATCGCCACTGCGTGAAAAACTCGGTTAGGATGTTGTTTGCGTTTGAGACGATTTTGATTTTGCCGATTTTCGCGCCCATTTTTTTAGCGTAGTATGCGCCTAGGGCGTTGCCGAAGTTGCCGCTAGGCACGATGATGTCAAATTCGCCCTTTAGCTCACCCGTTTTTAGCAGATAAACGTAGGCGTAAACGTGATAGATGATCTGAAATAAAATCCGCCCGAAATTTACCGAATTTGCCGCCGAGAGCGAGAGTCCGGCCGCGCTTAAGCGCTCTTTAAATTTCTGGCTAGCTAGCAGGCTTTTTAGCGCGCGCTGCGCATCGTCGAAGTTGCCCTCGATGCCGATTACTTTGAGGTTTGCGGCGTCTGCGTTTATCATTTGTAGGCGCTGTACCTCGCTAGTGCCGTCTTTTGGATATAGGCAAACCACCTTAACGCCAGGCGCGTCTGCAAAGGTCTCTAGCGTCGCGGGCCCCGTGTCGCCGCTAGTCGCGCACATTATGAGGTATTTTTCGCCTCTTTTGGCGGCTAGCTCGCTAAGCAGCGCGCCAAACGGCTGCAGCGCCATATCCTTAAACGCGCGCGTAGGCCCGTGATAAAGCTCGTTTATATAGAGGTTTTCGCCGATTTTTCGCACCTGCACGGGATTTTGTGGATCGTCAAATCTCTCGTACCGCTTCACCGCCCGCTCAAACATCGCCGCATCAGCGTCAAATCCGAATTTCTCTATGATCTTAAGAGCGATTTGCGCGTATGTTAAATTTACCGCCTCAGCAAAAAAATTATCATCCAGCCGCGGTAGCCCTGTCGGCGCGTAAAGCCCGCCGTAAGCGGAGCTAGGGCTTAGTAGCGCCTGGCTAAATTCCACGCTTTTTAGGCTCTCGCCCGCATTCGCTCTAGTTTGAAATAACTTCATTTACTTTCCTTTTTTATCCATTTTTTGTATTTTTTGCTAGCTTTATCCGCCTTAAAAGCCACAATCTCGGGCAGATCGTAGTCGTGATGTCTGTCTCTTATACACATCTCCGAGCCCACGAGACTAGCGCTCATCTC
>CAUUAH010000094.1:0-6961 GCA_963542985.1 uncultured Campylobacter sp.
CGCTAGTCTCGTGGGCTCGGAGATGTGTATAAGAGACAGTTAAATATACAGTCTAATTAAAATTATAAAAATCACCCTAAAGGAACTTAATGCAAAAATTTTTACAAGCCCTAGCAGGCTCGCAAAAATATTTCGTAAACTACGTTAGCGTCGCGATTTTCATCGTGATGGCGTGGATAGGCGGACTCAAAGTCGTGCAATACGAGGCTGACGGTATCGTACCGTTTGTAACCAACAGCCCGTTTTTTAGCTACATGTATAGCAAAAAAGATATCGTAGATAACGGTAAGGGCAAAATGGTCGCCGAGTATAACCTACACAAAAACCCGGAAGGCTTGGTCGTGCCTAAAAACATCGAGTGGCACAAACAAAACGGTACTTACGCGGTTTCGTACCTAATCGGCGCAATGATCTGCACTATCGGCACGCTCGTGCTGCTTGGCATCTGGTTCCCTAAACTAGGGCTTATCGGCGGGCTGCTGACATTTGGTATGTCTATCGTAACGCTTAGCTTTTTGATAACGACGCCTGAGACTTGGGTGCCAAATCTAGGCAATCCGGCGCTCGGCATAACCGAAAGCCCTAATCACGGATTTCCGTATCTGGCGGGTGCTGGACGACTGGTGCTAAAAGATATAATAATGTCTGCTGCGGGACTAATTGTAGCCTCAAATGCGGCTCGCAGGATTTTGGAGTGCTGCAAAAGCTGCTCGGCTAAGTAAAATTTGCAGATTTTAGCGAGCGGTACGCCTAAATTTAGGTATCTCTCCGCTCGCGGCCGTTTTTCTCATCTCTACTTTTTACTATCTCGTTAGAAATTTACTTTGCTTTTTCAATCTATGCCAAATCAATTTTATCCGTTTGTTCGCTCGTTGAATTTAGCAAACCGTATCCGCGTAAAATGCTGCTATAAGCGGAGATCAGGTAAAATGCAACCGTAAATTTAAAGGAGAAAATATGGCATTTTTCGATTTTTTCAAAAAAGGCGGCAAAAATAGCGCAAACTCCGCAAAGATCGGCAAAACCGCGCAGGAGCGCAAGGATATAAGCATCGAAATTTTAAAATCGCAAGGCGTGCCTTTTATAGACCATTTGCCGCTACGATACGAGACGGACGCCGTCGCGCCGCGCGAAAAGGACGAGGTTATCGCCCGCGCGATCTGCTCGTTTGCCGCGATAATGTGTGCTTGCACGATAAGAGATAACGGCGAGCTAACGGATGAAGACAAACAGGGCACGAAGGACTTTCTAGATAACCGCTTTGGGTGCATAGACAAGCTCACGCGCATGGAGCGCCGCGTCATAGAGGGTGAGGCAAGCTATAACGAAGCCGTAAATATGGGCTGGAAATACGAGTCGCTGTGGGCGCTGATGTGGGCCATAGGTCTCGTAGAGGAGCTAAATTTCCCAAACGAGATCTGCGACTGCAAATTTGTGATGGACACCTTTATCGGCGGCGATTTTTCGGAGCGCGTGAAGCTGCGCGACACGGATGAAATCCTGCAGGCGCTTGATCTCGTCTATCGCTACCACTGGGCGTGCGTCAATGCCCGCGTGCATGGCACCAAGAGCGCAGGCCTTGATGAAGAGGTTGTGATGGAGAGGCGCGGCGGGCTAGAGTGGCTGTGCTGCAAGGGTGCGGAGAACGATAATCTGACGGATGAGTATAACGCGTGGGATTATCCTGATTTAAACACTTAGCGGCCCCTCTTTTTCTACTTATACTTCGTTGAAATTTAATTTTCAAGCTCGGCGGGCTACTTGCCTAGCCTACGCTTAAAAATCAAATTTTGCCTTGCCGTACTACTGGGAGGCTAGCCACTATAACGCAAGGCTCGGCGATATGATGCTGGATTTCTTAACAAAGCAGGGCGAGCACGCGGGGCTAGGCGTAGAGATAACTAGCAAAAACGTAGACGCGCACATAGAAAAGCAAAAGGGTTTGAGGGCTAAATTTATAGATACGCGGGAGTATAGGCGCGAGGTTTTTGGCGAGTAGGTTTTTGGGCGGTAAATTTATTTAAAAGCCAAGATTTTATATAATCGCACAATAAAATTTAAAGGCCAAATTTGCAAAGATACCCTACAAAACAGATAAAAATCCGAGACGTAAAAATAGGCGGAGATGCGCCTGTATCGGTACAGTCGATGACGTTTAGCAAAACAAAAGACGTAAAAGGCACGCTAGAGCAGATACAAAGGCTCTATTTTGCGGGCTGCGATATCGTTCGCTGCGCCGTGTTTGACAAGGAGGATACCGCCGCGCTGCGCGAGGTGGTCAAATCTAGCCCGCTACCCGTCGTCGCCGACATCCACTTTAACCACAACTACGCCGTGATAGTTAGTGAGTTCGTCGATGCTATCCGCATAAACCCGGGCAACATCGGCTCCAAAAAGAACATCAAGGCCGTCGTGGACGCGTGCAAGCAGCGAAATCTTCCTATCCGCATCGGTGTAAACTCGGGCTCGCTCGAAAAGCAGTTTGAGGACAGATACGGTCGCAGCGTCGAAGCGATGGTACAAAGCGCGCTTTATAACATAAATTTGCTCGAGGATTTTGATTTTACCGATATTAAAATCTCGCTAAAATCAAGCGACGTCGAGCGCACTATGGCCGCTTACCGCGCGCTGCGGCCACTGGTAAATTATCCGTTTCACTTGGGCGTTACGGAGGCTGGCACTAGCTTTCACGCGACGATAAAGTCTGCGATCGCGCTAGGCGGACTGCTGCTGGAGGGCATCGGCGATACGATGCGAGTTAGCATCACGGGCGAGCTAGAAGAGGAGATCAAGGTCGCCAAAGCGATCCTAAAAGATAGCGGACGCCAAAAAGAGGGGCTAAATATCATTTCATGCCCGACTTGCGGGCGTTTGCAGGCTGATTTGATGGCTGCGGTAAAGCTCGTCGAGGAAAAGACCAAACACATCAAAGAGCCGCTAAACGTCTCGGTGATGGGATGCGTCGTAAACGCGATCGGCGAGGCCAAGGGTGCGGACGTGGCCATAGCATTTGGCAAAGGAAACGGCATGATAATGCGCAAAGGCGAGGTTGTCGCGAGGCTGCCCGAGAGCGAGCTAGTAGATAGATTTTTACTAGAGATCGACGACGAGATAAAGTCGCGGGCGTAAATTCTGGGCGTCAAATTTGACGTTGGGCGGCGCGCGGCGTTGTCTGTTAAATTTAGTCGCTCAAATTTGATCGGTCAAATTTAGCTCGGCTTTGAGGGGGGTGCAAAACCGCACCCTTTACGACGCTAACTCAAATTTGACCACTTTAAGCTAAAGCAAATTTACAAATAAGCGTCAAATTTTATAAAATCTGCCCAAATGCAGGCAAATTTAACAAGATAAAAGGATACGAAAATGGCAAAAGAAAGCATCGATATGCACAATCTCTACGACCTGGATATGGAGCGCGCGATCCTCGCGTCCATCATCTATAGCGCGGATAATCTAAGCGAGATTTTTGATATCCTAAGCCCGTTTGACTTTTACCTGCGCGCTCACGGCGACGTTTACGACGCGATGGTAAAGTGCCTAAATGAAAATTTGCCTGTAGAAACGGGATTTTTAAAAACCAAGCTGGGAAGTAAATTTGACGAGAACGTGATGAGCGAGATCATCGGCACGAACTCGATCCTGGATGTGAAAAAGTACGCCAACGAGATCAAAGAAAAATCTATCAAGCGAAGCCTGGTAAAAATCGCGCACCAAATCCCTAGCAAAGTGAGCGAGGATAAGCCTAGCCGCGATATGGTGGACGAGCTGAGCCAGAGTTTTTATTCGCTAGTGGACGGGCAGAGCGCGGGCGCCATCAAGGACGCTGCCGTCATCATCGCAGACGTCATAGCGCACCTAGAAAAGCAAAAACTGCTCGAAGATAAGGATATCGTGGGCATCGACACGGGCTTTCGCCAGCTAAACGAGATGACGAAGGGCTTTAAACACGGCGATCTCATCATCATCGCGGCGCGCCCCGGCATGGGAAAAACGACGATTTGTCTAAATTTGATGAACCACGTGCTAATGCGCGGCGGCGGAGTCGTGTTTTTCTCGCTTGAGATGCCTGCAGAGCAAATCATGCTGCGTATGCTAAGCGCCAAAACCTCGATCCCGCTGCAAAACATAATGACCGCCAAAATGGACGACGAGGAGTGGTCGCGCCTAAGCGACGCGTGCGACGATATGTCCAGTCGCAAGCTTTTCGTCTACGACAGCGGCTACGTAAATATCCACCAGATCCGCACGCAGATGCGTAAGCTCAAGTCCTCGCACCCCGAGATCGCGCTGTGCGTCATCGACTACATCGGTCTCATGATGGCGACGTCAAATTTCTCCGACCGCCACCTGCAGATCGCCGAAATCTCGCGCGGACTAAAGCTGTTAGCGCGCGAGCTAGACATGCCTATCATCGCGCTTAGCCAGCTAAACCGCAGCCTGGAGTCTCGCGCCAACAAACGCCCGATGCTAAGCGACCTGCGCGAATCAGGCGCCATCGAGCAGGACGCCGACATGATACTTTTCGTCTACCGCGACGAGGTTTACCGCGAGCAGGAGGAGAAAGAAGCCGAGAAAAAGGCGCACGCCGAGGGCAAAGAGTACGTGCGTAAATTTGTCCCTAACAAGATCGAAGAGGACGCCGAAATCATCGTGGGCAAGAACCGAAACGGTCCGGTCGGCACGGTGGAGGTAATATTTCAAAAGGAATTTACGCGCTTTGTCGATAAGAGCTTTGGCGCCGCGCACGTGGCAGAGTTTAACCCAAACGCCTAAAATGCGTCATCTAAGCTCAAATTTTGCAAAAGCCGCAGCGTAAATCTATCTTTGAAAATGCGCGAGAGGTTTATATATTTTGCCTTGCGTGCGCGCTTGTTTTTGCGCTAAATTTGGGCTTTAGCTACTATAAATTTTGCGAATTTAAAGCCCAAAACGGCGTTATCTTACAAGCTAAAATTTCACAAAACTACGAAAAAACGAACGAAAAAGGCAAAATTTACCGCGTTTTAAAGCTAAAAACGCGCGATTTTAGCTTTTATACGACGACTCAGGCGGATTTTGACGCACAAGCGAACGAGCAAATTTTAATCGGCGCTGAAAACAAAAACGTAGAATTTAAAGAGTACCTAAGCGGCTCGTTTTATATGCCTAGTTACGGCGTGACGCAGCTTAGGTACGCCGCGAGCGAGGAGCGAATTTACGATAAAATTTTTGAGTTTATCGCCGCGCAGCACGAAAGCGAACACGAAAGCGAAAAAATGGCCGAGCTTTTTACCGCGCTGTTTCTGGCCGCGCCCGTCGGTAAGGAGCTTAGAACGGACGTAAATTTCTACGGCGTAGCGCACCTGATAGCGATTTCCGGTTATCATTTGGGACTTATTTTCGGTTTTTTGTATTTTATCATGCGCCCGGCGTACCGCTATTTTCAGGCGCGATATTTTCCGTATCGAAACGCTAAATTTGACCTCTCGGCCGCGATCTTTGCGGTTTTGTTTTGCTATCTTGCGCTGATTGGCTTCGTGCCGTCCTTTTTGCGAGCGTTTTTGATGAGCTTGCTGGCTCTGTTTTTGCTCGCTAGAAACGTGCGCGTAGTGAGCTTTGAGCTACTTTTCGTCGTGATTTGCGCCGCAGTAGCGCTGATGCCGAGCCTGCTTTTTAGCGTCGGATTTTACTTTTCGTGTTTGGGCGTATTTTATATTTATCTTTATTTGCGGCACTTTGGCGAGCGATTTTCAAATTTGACGCACGCTATCTTGCTAAATTTTTGGGTATTTTCGGCGATGATTTTGCCCGTGGTTTATTTTTTCCCGCTCGTTAGCGCCCAGCAGCTAGCCGTCTTGCCGCTTACGCCGCTTTTTAGCTTGTTTTATCCGATTAGCGCGCTTTTGCACGCATTTGGCGCAGGCGGCGCGCTTGATGAATATTTGCTCGAATTTCTCTCGTGGCGCGCAAAGGGCGTAAATTTGAATGTGCCGTTTTGGCTGTTTTTACTCTATAATGCGCTTAGCCTAGCAAGCGTCAAAAGCAAAATTTTAGCCGCCGTTATTGTGCCGCTAAATTTACTCTGCTTTGCCGCGCTTTTCTAAGCTTCTTTGTCGCTCTCGCCCGCTTTTTCCAGATACGCGCACAGCTTCACGCCGTAGAGAAATATGATCCACGACACGTAAATCCACACGAAAAATAGCAGCACCACCGAAAACGAGCCGTAGATACTGAGGTAGGTTTTGTTGTTTGCGGCGTAAAAGACGAAGATATTTTTGCCTAGATACCAGATGAGCGAGGCCACAAACGAGCTAAAAAGCGCATTTTTTAGGGAGATTTGGCGGTTTATCGAGATGAGATACGTAACGCAAAATATCGCCCAGATGATGAGGTACGGAAAGATACTTATGAAATTTATCCACTTCGTATAGTCGCTGGAGTTTAGCATATCTTGAAATAAATTTGAGAGATAAAAACTAAGCCCAAGCCCTAAGGGAGCTAGCGTAATGAGCGTCCAATAAGCACTCAGCGAGTTCCAAAATTTGCGGCTTTGCGTGTGCATGATGCGGTTGATGACGTACTCGTAATCGGCAAAAAACATGATCGAAGTAAAGATGATCGCGCCAAGTCCGAGGATGCCAAGGCTTGAGCTATTTTGCAAAAAGGTCTCGATGTAGTTTGAGATCGCGTCTTGGTTTGAGGGCAGCAGCTGGGCGAATATAAATTCCTTGATCTTGGCGTAGTAGACGCTAAAGCTTGGCATCTGCGTAAAAAGCGAAAGCGAGATGAGAAGCACGGGGATGATAGAGAGCATCGTGTGAAAGCTCAGGCTCGAAGCATAGTGCAATAGCTGTTTGTCCTTGATCTTTAGCATCGCCGTGAGCCAAATTTTAAGTGTCTCTTTTATCTTTTCAAATTTTTGCGCGGCCATCTTATATCCTTAAATTTGAGGTATTTTACAATGATAAATTTAAATTTAAGC
>CAUUAH010000095.1:0-6877 GCA_963542985.1 uncultured Campylobacter sp.
TACACGCGTAAGATCGTCGGCAGCGTCAGATGTGTATAAGAGACAGCCTGCTAGCGCATGGCGGCAAAAAGCTATCCAAAAGCTCGAGCGCGCCGGCGGTGAGCGTAGCGGACGGCGCCAAAATCCACTATAAATTTGCCGCCCTTAAGCTTGGTTTTGACGCATCAAAATGCGACACTCTGTCAAATTTGCTTGAGATGTTTAAAGAGAAATTTAGCCGATAAATTTAAACGCGCTACTTGAATTGTTTAAATTTAAAAAGAGCGGTAATTTTTATCCGCCTTATCTAAATTTTTCTTAATCCCCTCGTAATCGCGCTTCAAATTTTTATTTATGCCCACGAGGCTTCATCAAATTTACCGCTCAAATTTGGACTAAATTTGGAGCCGTAAATTTAAACCGAGTTATCTATATCGCCAACCTCAAATTTGCGTCCAAAACCTGCGTCAAATTTAAGCTCAAATTTGACGAAAAGCCCACTCTAGCAGCCTATTTACTGCACTTAGCTAAATTTAAATAAAACCGATTTATCCGCCTAAAAGCAAAGTTTCTGTAAAATCAAAAGCATTAAAAAGGACGAAAAATGAGCGATTTTACAGATTTTACGCACCTGCACCTGCATACGGAGTATTCGCTGCTTGACGGAGCCAACCGCATCAAAGAGCTAGCAAAAACGCTAAAAAAACAAGGCGTCAAAGCCGCAGCCATCACTGATCACGGCAATATGTTCGGCGCGATAGACTTTTATAAAACGATGAAAAATGAAGGCATAAAGCCGCTAATCGGTATCGAAGCCTACATCCACAACGGCGAGGAGCTAGGGGATAAAAGCACCAAGCAGCGCTTTCACCTCTGCCTCATCGCCAAAAACGAAATCGGCTACAAAAACCTGATGTATCTGAGCTCCATGAGCTATATAGAGGGGTTTTATTATTATCCGCGCATCAACAAAAAGATATTAAAAGAGCACAGCGAGGGTATCATCTGCTCCTCGGCGTGCCTGCAAGGCGAGGTGAACTGGAACCTCAACCAAAGCGAGCGAAATTTGCGTTTCGGCGCTGGCGGATACGAGGCGGCCAGGGAAGCCGCGCTATGGTACAAGGAGGTCTTTGGCGATGATTTTTACCTCGAGATCATGCGCCACGGCATCGGCGATCAGCGCAGGATCGACGATGAGATTTTGCGCCTGGCAAAAGAGCTAAATATCAAGGTCATCGCGACCAACGACACGCACTATACGTTTAAGCAACGCGCGGGAGCTCACGAGGTTTTTATGTGTATCGCGATGAACAAACTGCTAGACGATCCAAACCGTCTGCGCCACAGCGTGCACGAGTTTTACGTCAAGACGCCCGCGCAGATGAGCGAGCTTTTCGCCGATATCCCAGAAGCCGTCGCAAACACGCAGGAAATCGTAGATAAATGCGACCTCACGATCAAACTAGGCGACGCTACGCCGCCGAATTTTAAATTTACGCTCGAGTACGCCGCCGAGCGAAATTTGAGCCTACCAGAGCCTGATAAACGCTACAGCATACCAAACGACAGCGTGCTGTTTGAGCACGAGTGCAGGCAGGGGCTAGAGGAGAGGCTTAAATTCGTCCCCGCCCAGCGCCACGAGGAGTACCGCACCCGTTTGCAGCGCGAGATAGATATCATAAACAAGATGAACTTCCCGGGCTATATGATGATCGTTTGGGACTTTATTAACGAAGCTAAAAAGCGCGGCGTGCCGGTAGGCCCGGGACGCGGCTCGGCGGCGGGAAGCCTAGTAGCCTATAGTCTAAAGATCACGGACCTGGATCCGCTGCCCTATAACCTGCTTTTCGAGCGTTTTTTGAACCCGGAGCGCGTGAGCATGCCCGATATCGACGTGGATTTTTGTCAAAACCGCCGCGGCGAGATCATCGACTACGTTATAGAAAAATACGGTAAATTTAACGTGGCTCAGGTTATTACCTTCGGTAAGCTGCTGGCAAAAGGCGTCATCCGAGACGTCGCGCGCGTATGCGACATGCCCTACGCCGAGGCCGACGCTATGGCCAAGCTCATACCCGACGAGCTAGGCATCACGCTAGAGCAGGCCTTTGAAAAAGAGCCAAAGATCGGCGAGCTGATAGCAAGTAACTCAAATGCAAATAGAATTTGGAAATTTGCCCTTGATCTGGAGGGTCTAAACCGAAACGCCGGCATGCATGCGGCGGGCGTGGTCATCTCAAACGAGGAGTTGTGGAACAAAACCCCGCTTTTCCGCCAGCCAAACGCCGAGGAGGATCACTTCGTCACGCAGTATAGCCTAAAGTACCTAGAGGACGTGGACCTCATCAAATTTGACTTCCTGGGGCTAAAGACGCTAACCGTGATAGATAACGCCGTAAAGCTCGTAAAAAAGAGATTCGGTAAAGAGATAATCTGGGAGCAGGTCAATAAAAACGACCCAAAAACCTACGAGACGATCAGTAGCGGCCAGACGCTGGGACTGTTTCAGATAGAGAGCGAAGGCATGCAAAAAGTCGGAGCCGATATGCGCCCGGACTGCTTCGAGGATATCATCGCGATGATCTCGCTTTACCGCCCGGGTCCGATGGATCTTATACCTGATTTCATCAAGCGCAAACACGGCATGGAGCCTATCACGTACATTTTCCCGGAGCTTCAGCCGATCCTAGAGCCTACCTACGGCGTCATCGTCTATCAAGAGCAAGTTATGCAGATCGTGCAGACCATCGGCGGCTTTTCGCTAGGAGGAGCCGATCTCGTGCGCCGCGCGATGGGTAAAAAGATAAAAGAGGAGATGGATAGGCTAAAGGGTAAATTTATCGAAGGAGCCGAGGCTCAGGGGCTAGACGGCAAAAAGGCCGACGAGCTGTTTGAGCTTATTTTGCACTTTGCCTCGTACGGATTTAACAAATCCCACGCCGCGGCCTACACCTACGTGACCTTTCAGACAGCTTATATGAAGACGTACTATCCGGCAGAATTTATGGCGGCTCTCATCACTAGCGAGGAGACCAACGCAGATAAGATTTCGCGCTACATAGACGAGTGCAAGCGCCTAGACATCGCTATCCTGCCGCCGTCGGTCAACAAATCTGCTAAAGAATTCTCAGTCGTTAGCGAAGGAGGCAAGGACGCCATCATCTACGGCCTAGGCGCGATAAAGGGCGTCGGAGGCGCAGCGATAGAAAATATCTTAGAGGAGCAGGCCAAGGGCGAGTTTAAGGACATCGATGACTTCGTTTCGCGCGTGGATAACTTTAAGGTAAATAAAAAAGTCTTTGAAAGCCTGATAAAATCGGGCTCGTTTGATAGCTTTGGCCTAACGCGCAAGATGATGTTAAACAACCTAGATAACATCGTGGAGGCGTGCAAAAACGCCGCGACCATCAAGAAAAACGCAGCCGAGAGCCTATTTGGCGACGACGAGAGCATGGGTACGGTTAAGACCAATCTCGTGCGCGACGACTCCGAGCTAGAGCTAAAAACCAAGCTCAAATTTGAGCTAGAAAGCGTGGGTATCTACCTCTCGGGCCACCCGCTAGACGAGTACCGCGAGCAAATCTCAAAGATAAAATACACGCTAAGCGA
Organism: uncultured Campylobacter sp.; assembly: GCA_963542985.1. Lineage (GTDB taxonomy): Bacteria > Campylobacterota > Campylobacteria > Campylobacterales > Campylobacteraceae > Campylobacter_A. Next base: position 3,589 of record CAUUAH010000095.1, read on the forward strand.
TAAATTTGACGAGCTGCCTGAAAACGGCGAGATGCTGCTCGTGGGCAAGATAGAGGATCTAACGACCAGGATCAGCAAGAAAAACGGCAAAAAAATGGGCACGATCGAGATGCTCGATTTCCACGGTACGGTCGAGATCGCGGTCTTTGACAGAGGTCTTGGCGCGGTCGAGTCGATGAGTGCGGATGAGCGCGATCTGCCGCATGCGTTTAAGGTTCGCTACTCTAAAGACGGGCAGTTTATGCGGATAAATTTGGATAAAATTTTGACGCTAGACGAGGCTGCGAGTATGGATTTTTCGCATCCGCTCGAAAAATACAAAGAGCAAATCGAGCAGATCAAGCACACACCTAGCAAGGACTTTGGCAAGATAGATAAGACCAGCGAGATCCTAGTCGTCGGCAAGATCAGGGAGGTCGCCAGTATCACGAGTAAAAAAACCGGCAAAGAGTTTATGATGCTAAGCGTCATGGACCTTTTTGGTACATTTAAGGTCGCGGCGTTTGACTCTGAAAAGGGGCTTATCGAAAACCTAAGCGACGAGCAAAAGGACGCCCCGCTAGCCTTTAAGGTGCGCTACTCGCGCGACGATCAAGGTGCTCGCATAAATCTAATCGACGTCGTGAGCCTAGAGGACGCGCGCGATATGAATTTCCAAAGCAGAAGCTTTAGGCAGCGTAAAGAGAGCGGCGGCAGCTACCAAAACGGCTCGGCCGCTAGCGAAAGTAGAGGTAAAAGAGAGCTCGAGGATCTAGTCTTGGAGCTAAATTTGGACGAAACGGGCAAGGAACTCATCACGCAAATTTACCGCGCCGCCATCGGTGAACACCGCGCCGCAGCCGATAAAAACAACAAGCGTCTGATCATCCGTATCAAAGACGCGCAGGAAGGCCGCGCGCTGGTTTATACGACGGAGTTTATCGTGGGAGAGGGGTTTAGCGAGAGGGCGTTGGGGCTAAAACAAGCCGTTTAAATTTGACGGCTTGTCTCGCGAGCGCTTTTTGCGGAGTTTGTAAAATTTTGACTCGATGAACTATATGTTCTATCTTCGCCTAAATTTTACCGCACAACCCCCAAAATCATCTCACGATACTTCGCCTTGGGTTTCTGTGTTTAAATTTGGAGTCAAATTTTTAAATTTTAGTTGCCAAAACCCGCATCTTGAAAATGTTAAATTTGACCGTAAAAAGCAAAAGTATGAAATATAAATGCAATCCACTTGAGAAAGGGTATAAATGAAAAAATTATTTCTAATCGGCGTTGTGTTTTTAGCCATTGTCGTATCGGCCAGCGAGCCTAAAAAAGGCGAACTAAGCCCAGAAAAAGAGGCGTTTTTAAGTGCGAGATACGAGGAGCTCAAAAAATCCTGCGCCCAAAAGGATGCGAGAGCTTGCAAGCGCGTGATATTGTTTTACCAAAAACAGCCCAAAAAGCAAAACGAAAAAGACATTCGCGAGGCGATGCAAATTTTGCTCGGCGCGTGCAAGGATGGCAAATTTGACGCGTGCGCGGCGGCGGGCGAAATGCATATAAATAATAAAGATTTCATCGCCGCAAGGGAGATTTTGATCCCGGCTTGCGATAGCGGCTATCAGGACGCTTGCGTGCAGTACGGCAAGAGCCTTGAGGCTGACGGCGCGCCCGGCAAGGATGAAAAACGCGCGAAAAAGCTATACGAAACCGCGTGCGAAAAGGGCTCGGCGCTAGGATGCGAGCATTTAGGGCTAGCGATCGGTAGCAGCGCGCCGCAGCAGGCCGTGGGCTATATGCGCAAGGCGTGCGAGATGGACGCTTGGCGATGTTTTAGATTCGGCACGATGGCGATGCCTTACGGGGCAGAGGAGGCGATAAAAGCGCTTGTTAGAAGTTGCCACGAAACGGATATGCTCGCAGGCTGCATCATGCTGGCTAAATATCACGAAAAAGAGCTACGCGAGATCTCTGGCGAGGCTGAGGTGAAGCGGCTATACGCGCGCCTTTGCGAGCTGGTGCCGTACAGGGAGCACTGCGAAAAGGCGCGATAAATTTAGCTAAATTTGCGGTTTTGGGTTTGATATAGGGCGGGTCCGGCGAGCCGAGGGTAAATTTGAAGTCAAATTTAAAAGCACTCGCTAAGACGGACTAAAATTTAACAAAAACCAGGCCTAAGGAGCAAAAATGGCTATCATCAAAGTCGATCTACAAAAATCATATCGTATCCTAAACCCGGGCGCGACCACGCTCGTATCGGCAAAACACGGCGACGACGTCAACGCGATGGCGATAACGTGGGCGCAGGCGCTTGATTATGACAAAGTTACCATCGTGCCGCACAACGGCTCGTACACGAGGACGCTCATCGAAAAGAGCGGGTATTTCGCCGTGCAGATCCCAACGGCAGCGCAGGCGGAGCTAGTTAGCGAGCTAGGCGCCGAGAACAACTCGCGCTTTGATAACGCGGACAAGATGAAAAACGTGGAAATTTTTTATAAAGAGGAGTTCGACGTACCGCTGATCGCGGGCTGCGCCGCATGGCTCGTTTGCAAGCGTATCCCTGAGCCTCACAACGAGCAGTGTTATGATCTTTTCATCGGCGAGGTCGTCGCTGCATACGCGGACGAGCGGATCTTTGACGGCGGGCACTGGCTGTTTGAAAAGATCCCCGACGAGCTAAAAACGCTCCACTACGTCGCCGGCGGTCGGTACTATCTGGACGGCAAAGCGGTAGATACCAAACGCACGCCCATAAGCGGCGAGTAAGCGCCTCGCAAAACGCGGGCGAATTTGTAAATTTAAGACGAGCACACGCATGAATACGCGGCGAGTTTTAGTAAAATTTCAAACTGAAAAAACCAAGAAAGGATAGAAAATGAAAAAATATATCGTCATCACCGGCGCAAGTTCTGGTATCGGAGCGGCTACGGCAAAGGCGTTTGCGAGGCGCGGAGAAAATTTGATCCTAATCGCGCGCAGAGCGGAGCTTCTGCAAAACTTAAAGGACGAGATCGCTAAAATTTCGCCTGAATCAGATGTTGTGATTAAAATTTGCGACCTTGTGAATAGCGAGAGCGTCCTAGCGCTTTGGGACGAGCTAAAAAGCTACGAGCTAAAGGCGCTCATAAACAACGCGGGCTTCGGGGATTACGGCGCGGTCGGCGAGCGCGATCTATCCAAAATTTCACAGATGTTACAGCTCAACGTCATCTCGCTCACGCTGCTAAGCCACCTCTTTGTGCGCGATTACAAGCATAAGCCCGCCCAGCTCATCAATATCTCCTCCGCTGGCGGCTACAGCATGGTGCCAAACGCC
>CAUUAH010000096.1:0-6849 GCA_963542985.1 uncultured Campylobacter sp.
TCGGAGATGTGTATAAGAGACAGCTACTAGTTTGAGCGACGAAAAAGCCTCTAAAATTCGCGTTTCGTATTTATCCAAAACGCCTGCTAAAACGAGATATGAGCCCTCTTTTAGCAAATTTATCAGATCATTTTTTAGCATTAGTATCACGTCGGCGATTATGTTTGCTACGACGACGTCGTATTTTTTATCCAAATTCGCCACCGAACCGGTCCAAATTTGATTAAATTTAACCCCGTTTAGCTCGGCGTTTTTCTGCGAGCTTTGCACTGCTTGCTCGTCGGTATCACAGGCGTCCGTGACGCAGCCTAGTTTTGCTAGAGCAATACTTAGTATCCCGCTTCCGCAGCCAACGTCAAGCGCGCTCATGTCGTTTGCGGCGTATTTTTGCAGATACTCTATACAAGCGCTCGTGCTCTCGTGATGACCAGAGCCAAAGGCAAGAGCGGGGTCGATGATGATATTTTCAAACCCGTCTTTAGGCTCTTCCCAACTTGGGTGGATGAAAAATTTACCGATTTCTATCGGTCTTACGTTTTTTTTGTATTCGTTTAGCCAGTCTTTATTTTCTTTTTGACTTTTTATTATCTTAAATTCGATCTCGCGGCCAAGCGCATCTTGTAGAGATTTTGCGTATTCTCGTAGGCCAAATTCCACTTCGTCTAGCTCGTCTTCGTCCCGCACGATAAACCCGCCGGCAGTCTCCTGCGTGCAAGTAACGCCCAAAGAAAAAACTAGATCTTCGAAAAACTCGCGAAGCTCCTGCGAGCAAAGAACCTCAAGCTCGTAAAATTTATCTTTCAAATTTACGCTCTTTTAGCCCAAAACGTCTTCAAGTTTTTCTTTTAAAACTTGCGGAGTAAACGGCTTTACGATGTAGTTATTGACGCCTGCTTTTAGCGCGGTTATGACTTCGGCCTTACCGCCCTCGGTCGTTACCATGATGATAGGCATATCGACGTATTTTGCCTCGGCGCGGACTTTTTTTACGAGCTCAAGACCGTTCATCTCAGGCATATTCCAGTCGGTGATAAGCACGTTTATATCGCTGTGTTGGCCCAAAATTTGCCACGCTTCGACTCCGTGCTCGGCCTCTAAAATTTCCTGATGCCCGAGCCTTTGTAGGGTGTTTTTTATAATTCTTCTCATAGTAGAGCTGTCGTCGACTACTAGTATTTTCACAATCGCATCCTTTTTTAAAAAATGTCCAATTCTAGCAAATTTTATATTTAAATTTACTTTAAAAATTTATCGGCCCAGTTTAAAGGCCTCTTTTAGATCAAGCGTCCCTTCATAGTACGCCTTGCCTACGATCGCGCCGTAAACGTCTCCTGCGCGTATTAGCGCCCGGATATCCTCTATATCTTTTACGCCGCCGCTTGCGATCGTATTTATACCGCTTGCCTTTGCGATTTGCGAGGTAAACTCAACGTTTACGCCGCTAAGGGTGCCGTCTTTTGAGATATCGGTGCAGATGATTGCTTCGACTCCGGCTCCGGCAAATTTATGCGCTAGCTCGGTCGCCCTCATTTGCGACACCTCCGCCCAGCCCTGCACGGCGACGAAGCCGTCTTTGGCGTCTATGCCGACGGCGACGCGGTATTTTTGCGCCATTTCTTTAGTAAAATTCGGATCCTTTAGCGCCACCGAGCCCAAGATAACGCGCGTTATACCGCTATCAAGGTAGCTTTTGATGCGCGCTTCATCGCGTATCCCGCCGCCGATTTGGATTTGTAAATTTGCGGCTCTTGCGATCTTTTCTACGGTTTTTAGATTTACCGCTTCGCCCGCAAACGCTCCGTCAAGATCTACGACGTGAAGCCACTTTGCGCCCATATCTTCAAACCTTTTAGCTAGCTCCCACGGAGCGTCCGAGTAGATTTTCGCGCTACTCATCTCGCCTTTAAAAAGCCGAACCGCCTTGCCTTCTTTTAAATCTATCGCAGGGAAAATTTCCATCACATCTCTCCGAAATTTCGTAAAATTTTTAGCCCCGTCTCATGGCTCTTTTCGGGGTGCGGCTGAAAACCGAAAATATTATCTTTACACACCGCGCTTACGAATTTATAGCCGTATTCGCTAAAGCCAAGCGCCGCATCGTCCTCGCAAACTACATGATAAGAGTGCACGAAATACAAATACTCGCTAGCCGCTAAATCTTTATTTATCGGTGTTTGCTTGGTAAAATTTATGGTATTCCACCCCGTGTGAGGCACCTTTAGCGGCGCGTCAAATTTAGACGGGTCAAATTTAACCACTCGCCCTTTTACGAGCCCGAGCCCCTCGTTTACGCCAAACTCCTCGCTTTGCTCAAAAAGTAGCTGCATACCCAGACAAATGCCTAAAAACGGCTTTCCGCCGGCCGCGGCTTCTTTTATCGCGGGGATAAAATCTCTATCTTTTAGCTTTTGCATCGCTTCGCCAAAAGCTCCGACGCCGGGCAAGATTATCTTGTCAAATTTACCCAGCTCCTCGCCACGAACGACGAGTTTCGCCTTTAAATTTAAACTCTCAAACGCGTTTAAAACGCTCCTTAAATTTCCGGCTCCGTAGTCGATGATACCGATCAATGCGAGCTCCTTTGCTTGGTAGCAAAAAGATATACGCTAAGCGCGATCATAAGCATCGCGACGCCGCCGATTAGATAGATCGCATTTATGATGTGATCGGGCGCCGTGATGGCAAATTTAAACACGAGCATCAGAGCCTCGATCGCAAGCGCGATGATGATCGATCCGATAAATCTAATCATCGTTTTGTTTTCCATATCCTCGCCGCGCTTGCTTTTACCCAGCACCTCTTCTTCAAATATCGCTTTAACCAGATCAAAGATCGCAAGCGCCAGCGTCAGCACGATCGTGTGCTCAAACATCTTTTCTACTTCGATATTTAAAAGATCGTTAGCCAAAAGCCCTTTAAGCGCGTCAGCAAACAAAAACAAGGCTATGGTAAAAAGCGCGACCGAAAACGCGGCGTAAACGACCTTAAGAAATTTGCCAAAGTAGCTCTCTAGCTTGCCATGAGAGACGATGGTTAGGATATTTTCTAACGAAACGTCGATACACGCGACGAATTTTAGCTCTCCCTTATCATCATATATCGGAGTGGACGCCGTCACGCACAGTTCGCCCGTTAGCGAAGACGGGTACGGGTCGCTTAGCACGCAGCGCTTTTCGCGCACCGCGGTGTAATAATAAGACTTATTGCTACAGTTTTCGCCGCCGCCGGCTTTGTATTTTTCATTTAAGCTCACGGTGTCGCCTATTTGCACGCCGTTTGCGTCAAGTACGTAAAACGCGTCAAAACCCTCTATCTCGTGCGCCATTTTATCAAAGCCGCTTTTTATCGACTCGGCATTTACCCCCGGCAGCCTGTTTGGCAAATTTTTACTAAAAAGATAGCATATATAGGCTCTAGCCTTGTATCTTAACTCCGAAAACCTCTGTATATCTTGTAACGTCAAATTTATTCCTTATTTAGCGCGTGATTAAACTCCGGCACGATCTCTTTGAGCGCAGCCGCGACATCGTCCGCGTGCGTTAAATTTTTAATTTGCTCGTTTAGTTTAGCTAGGTCGTATTCGCCCGAGTGCGTCACGAAAATAGACTGAAACTCGGTTTTTACGTCGTCTTTGTTTATTAAAAGTTCCTCGTAAAGCTTCTCTCCCGGGCGGAGGCCGACGAATTCGACGCCTAGGTGCTCTTTGTTTGATAAAATCAGCATCTTTTTGGCTAGATCGGCGATCTTTATCGGCTCGCCCATATCAAGCACGAAAAGCTCGCCGCCTTTTGCGATCGAAGCAGCCTGAAGCACGAGCTGACAAGCCTCGGAAACCAGCATAAAGTACCTCGTGATATCAGGGTGCGTGACGGTTAGCGGTTTATTGTTTTCGATTTGTTCTTTAAATTTCGGTATTACGCTACCGCTTGAGCCTAGCACGTTGCCAAAGCGCACCGCGACGATCTCAGTTTTAGCAGGTAAATTCGAGTTTAGCGCGTAAAGCTCACACACGCGTTTAGTAGCACCCATGATATTCGTCGGGCGCACGGCTTTATCGGAGGATATCATCACGACCTTGCTAACGCCGTACTCGATAGATAAATCGATCAAAATTTTAGTGCCGATTATATTATTTACGACTGCTGCTTTCGGGTTTGCTTCGCAAAGCGGCACGTGCTTATAAGCTGCGGCGTGGATCGCGATCTGCGGCCTAAACTCCTCAAAAACCGCGCGCAAATCCGCTTCATTTACGATATTTATCATCTTGCTCACGGTTTTGTCGCTGTGAGTTATCTCGCCGATCTTATAGAGATTAAACTCGCTATGATCGATCATGATTAGCTTGCTAACGCCAAATTTGAGGCACTGCTTGCAAATTTCGCTACCGATACTACCGCCGGCTCCCGTAACTAAAACGACCTTACCGCCCAAAAATTTCTCCACCGCGCTGCTATCTAGGTCTTTTGGCTTTCTAGCTAGCAGATCCTCGATCGAGATATCCTTAATAGCGTCCTTGCCGGTACCAAACATCGAGAAAATCTTGATATCACGGATACCGTAAGCCGTAAGCTCGTCAAAAAGCTCGGCTAGCTCGTCTTGACCCAGAGCTAGCGCAATGATAGCGGTTTTTACGTTATATTCTTTGATCAAATTTGAGATTTGGCTCTTTGGCTGCACTAAAAATCCGTCGCAGTAAGTGCCGACTAGATCGCTCCTGCCGTCTACCACGCCCACGGCATATAGATCGATATAGCCCTGCCTAAGCCCCTTTAAAACGTGAAGCGCCTTTGACGTAGCGCCGATAACGACGCAAGGCTCGCCAGTGTGCGGCTTTTTAGAAAAGTCTAAAAACATGCGCTTGGCGATCCTTAAATTTCCGATTAGCAGGCACGAGATGATAAAGTCTATAAAAACCACGCTTCGAGGAAACGGATTAAAAATCGCGGGCATCGCAAAATAAACGATCCAAAAGCAGACGATCGCGCAAAGATGAACGAGGAAAATTTTCCTCGCTTCGTTTAGTCCGAAAAATCTCCACGGCACCTTGTAAATTTTAAAAAGCCACATAAAAAATAGCTTTAAAACCACCATCGTAACGCAGCCCGCGACCAGCCCGCCCTTAAAATAATCAGGCAACACGCCGCTAAATCTAAGCAGATACGCCAGATAAAACGACGCTGCAAATATCGCGATATCAAAGGTTAGAAAAAACGCAAGCCGCTTTAGCTTCGTCGCTTTAAACATTTATAAATTTTCCTTTACGATTTTTACCACTCGCGCAAACTCCTCGTCCCCCGTCGCCGTGCCGCTAGGTAGGCAGATACCGCGCGCAAACATCTCCTCGCTAGTCCCGTCCGTGAACGCTAGCGCCCCCTCAAACACAGGCTGCATATGCATCGGCTTCCAAAGCGGACGGCTTTCTATATTTTCCTTCGCAAGCGCCTCTATCACGCGTAGATGCGCGCCTTTTTCTTTAAACAGCGCGGTCGTTAGCCAGCGGTTGCCGCGGGAATTTGCAATCTCAGGCATAAACTCAAGCTCAGGAAGCTCTTTTTTGTACTTTTCAAAAATTTCGCGTTTTTTCATCACGCGCTGCTCGAGCACCTCCATCTGCGCCGTTCCGATCGCGCCTAGGACGTTGCTCAGGCGGTAGTTGTAGCCGTAGTCTTTATGCTCGTAGTGCAAAAACGGCTCTCTAGCTTGAGTGCTATAAAATCTCGCCTTCTCGACGAGATCTCTTTCGCCCACTAGCATGCCGCCGCCGCTTGTAGTGATGATTTTGTTACCATTAAAGCTATATGCGCCCAGCCGTCCGAACGTGCCCAGCGCTTTGCCGTTCAAAAAGCCGCCCAGCGCCTCGGCCGCATCCTCGACGACGGCGATATTTTCCCGCTCGCAGATCTCGCAGATCTCTTTCATCTTGGCCGCCTGACCGTAGAGATGCGTTACGACAAGCGCTTTTGGCTTTTTAGGAGAATTTGAGATCGCCTTTTTTAGTAGCTCGGGGCTTAGATTCCAGCTTTCGTCGCTATCGACAAAAACAGGCGTAGCACCTTGATAAAGTATCGGGCTAACGGACGCCATAAAGGTAAACGTAGAGGCTAGCACCACGTCCCCCGCTCCGATACCTAGCACTCTTAGCGCCAAGTGGATCGCCGACGTACCGGAATTTAGCGCCAAAGCATCTGGCGCACCCGCGTAGCTTGAGACGCTCGCTTCAAATTTGTTCACGTATTCGCCAAGCGGCGCGATATAGTTGCTCTTAAAAACCTCGTTTATGTACTCTTGCTCTTTGCCGCTCATGTGCGGCGGGCTTAGGAAAATTCTTTGCATTATTATTCCTTAAAGAAATTTACGCATTGTAGCACTTAAAATCTAAATATTTTTATAAAAACTCGTTTAAATTTGCTTTTAGGCCGTAGAAAATGGGGATTTTTTTAAATTTTGCGTCAAAATATATTTTAAAATGGAAAATTTGACGCCTTGTGGGATACTTTATCTGTTTTGCCTGCACCGTCTTTCGTAGCTACGGACGCAAATTTGACGAGCGGCATTTAGTGCTCAAATTTAGCTTAAATTTCGCCTAACTTTAGCGGGATTACCGTAGGCGACGCTACCGTCTGCGATATCTCTTACGACTACGCTGCCCGCTCCGATGATACAGTTTGCGCCGATTTTTACGCACTGGATGACGCATGAACCTATGCCTACGTGCGTGTTTGCACCCACTATCACGCCGCCTGCTAGCGCCGCGTTTGGGCTAACATGCGCAAAATCGCCGATCTCGCAGTCATGCTCTATGATCGCGCCCGTGTTTATTATCGCGCCCTCGCCTATTACCGCACGCGC
>CAUUAH010000097.1:0-6812 GCA_963542985.1 uncultured Campylobacter sp.
CTACACGCGTAAGATCGTCGGCAGCGTCAGATGTGTATAAGAGACAGGCTCCTGCGTTTTCAAAGCTTTTGGCAAAGCCTGCGACGCTGAGCCAAAATCCGACGGTGTACGGATTTGCAAGCGTGACGAAAAAGCCTTTTGCGTAGTTTTTACTAAATTTTACTTCACCGCCCTGCACGTCCGCCGTTACCGGCCTATTGGCATTTTTAAAGATGACGTAGGAGATGTAGGCTAGATAGCAAAATCCAAAAATTCCGATGAATTTTTCTACTGTTTCGCCCTGCAAATACTCAAGCACGCCAAACGCCAAAAGCAACAGATACGCCGCGTCCGCGCTCATAGCACCCAGCCCGATAGCAAACGCTGCCCAAAACGACCTTACCGCAGCACTCATTATCATCACGTTTACGGGCCCCAGCGGCACCGCCGCGCTAAAACCCAGTAGCAAGCCTTGCAAAAACGCGTTCATCTTCATCCTTTTTTATTTTTGTATTTTGAATTTTACCTAAATTTGAGAGATTTTTAGGTCGTTAAATTTGACGAGAAAGGCGGATTTAATTTTTAATGAAGCATGCAAATTTGATTTGGGAATTTGAAATTTTACGCACCGAGACCCGCGCCTTTAAGGTGCTAAATTTGGTTTGGTCAAATTTAGCGTTGTGCATTAAATTTAATCTTTCTTGTTAAGGGGGAAGGGGCTTGAATTACGCTCTGCTTTGCAGTTGCGAGCATAGCGAAGCAAAAGAGCTCCCTTCCCCCTTAACGATCCCCAACCCCTACGACGTTAGAAGTTGCTGCACTGTGTGCAGGTTAAATTCAGCGCTTACGCGCTTCAAATTTTAAATTTGTATTTTTGTGGTGTGGGTCTCGGTGGGTAAAATTTGAACATAAGACGATGAGGCGAAGTATTTTTTCTTTAGACGAGGCGGAAACGACGGAGGCAAGGGAGCGGACTAGTCGTCCGTGACCGAAGCCGACCGAGTTTCCAACGAAGTATAAAGGAAAAAGACAAGCCGCAGCAAGGCAAATTTACAGCCGCACTATCTGCGCTCCAAATCCCCCCTGTCCCGCCGGCGCATCGAAAAACTCCTTTACGCTCGGATGCTCGCGCAAGAAATTTTTGACCGCGTAGGCGAGCTTGCCCGTGCCGATGCCGTGATACACCTGCACCTCGTCAAAGCCCATCACTAGGCTATCTGAGATAAATTTATCGAGCTTTTGCACCGCTTCGTCCGCGCGCAGTCCGTGTAGATCGAGCGTGACGCTGGCGTTTTGCGGCTTTTGCACGCTTAGATTTATGCCTGATTTTTTCGGCGGTACGGGCGTTTCGCTGCTGATTTTTAGCTGATTTATCGGCACGCGCATACTCACGCTATCGGTTTGTATCACGGCATCGTTTTTGCCCAGACTTGCGACGACGCCTTTTATCTTGCCGTACTTTACGCGGTCGCCGACCTTTAGCTGGGGCGGCGCGGAGATTTCTGGTTTTTGCACGGCGCGTTTGGCCTCGTTCGCGCGGTTTAGGGCGCGCTGTTTTTCTTTGGTATCATCTAGATTTATCGCGCGCCTAGCCTCATTTATTGCCTTAAAATACTCCCGCTCCAGCCGCGTTATAACCTCGTGCTGCTCGGCCTCGGCGCGCTCTTTTTGCTCTTTTAAATTTTCGATTAGCGAGTCTAGCTTTTGCTCTTTTTTCTCTGCGCTTTCGAGCTTTTCTTTGAGCTGTACTTCTAAATTCAGTGTCTTTGTGATGATTTCGTTTAGATTTTCCTTGTCTTCGCCGTAGATTTTTTTTGCTTGCGCGACCAAATTTGCCGCGATGCCGTATCTAGCCGCAGTCTCAAAGGCGTATGATTTACCGATCGTGCCCTTTAAAAATTCAAATTTAGGCCGCGAGTTTTCCTCGTCATATAGCGCAGCGACGAGCTCGACGTCCGGGTTTTTAGCTAGTAGCATCGCAAGGCGCTTGTGGTGAGTGGTGATGATCATCTTGATATCCTGGCCCATCAGCCGCTCGATCATGACGCCATACAGGCTCGCCGCCTCCTCAAAGTCCGTTCCGAGCTCAATCTCATCGACTCCGATGAGCAGATTTTTCTTCGTAAAAAGCTTGGAAAAATGCACCATACGTCCCGCAAAGGTCGAGATGTCGTTTTTCACGTTTTGCGGATCCTCGATGATGGCGTCAAATTCCTTGAAATTTCCGATCTGCGAATTTTGCGCGTTTATGTGCATCGGCAGTAGGTATTTAGCTAGAAAGGCTGCGGCTATCAGCGATTTTAGCAGCATCGATTTACCGCCCGCATTTACGCCCGTGATTAGCAGCACCTTTTTGCTAAAGTCTATGCTGATGCTTTTTGGATTTTTTAGCGCGGGGTGGGCGAAATTTACCAGCTTTAAATTTGACCCGCCGCTTGGCAGCACGAACTCCAGATCCGCGCTTTTAGCCGTAAAAACACGCGCGCAGTAGGCGTCAAATACGTCAAACGCGCCGTTTATAAATTTTAAAAACGGCAAGGCCTTGTGCATCGTGGAGCTAAAAATTTTGCAGTGCTCATAGACGATTTCCTCTTTTTTATCCAGTAGCTCGCTTTGCTCTTTTTTGAGTTTTTGGATGTTTTCTGGCGCGACGTAGAAGTATCCGCCAGAACTTCTAGCCACGACCGTGCCCTTTAGCACGTGGTTAAACCCGCCTCGCACGAGTAGCGCCTCGACTGAGCTGATGTAGTGCACCTGCGTATCGACGAGGTATGGCGTGATGGATTTTGAGTAGATGAGGCGGCGCAGGTCGGCGTCTATTTGCGCTCTTTTGGCGCTAAATGCGTCTCTGATACCGCCCAGGCGCTCGTCCACTTCGTCTTTTAGCTCGCCGTTTTTATCAAATGAGTTTGCGAGCTTTAACATCGGCTGCGGGATCTCTATTTTAGCCAGCCACTCGCCTAGTTTGCCTTCAAATTTAAGCGTTTTTAGGTAGGTAAAGTAGCTAATAATCTTAGCAAACTCAAAAATCTCGCTCACGTGCAGCGTGGCTTGCTTGCTAAGGCGAATGAGCGCGTCGTCTAGATTTTGAGCGGACGAGGGCGGATCAAACTGCTTTTGCGAGAGTTCTAAAATTTTCTCATAATGCAACCTGCTATCGCCCGCCATAAAAAGCGGCTTAGGACGCGCTAAAAAGGAGTTAAACCGCTCCATATAGCCTTGCAGGTCTAAAATTTTTATAAGCCGCTCAAAGCCTTCCGTGTTTGTCAATTCTTTTTGCTCGCGGTGAGCTGCGGCGTCAAAGACATCGCCGTTTCTTTGCTCGCGATAGACGTTATTTTCTCGCCCGCCGGTCTCCCAAACGCCGCCTTGGGTCAAATTTTGATTATCTTTAAAATTTCGCAATTATTCGCCTTTAAATTCGCAACCATCAAGCGCGATCTTAACGCTGTTTAGCTCCTTTGCCGCGCGTTTTGCGACGAAAGAGGACGTACCGAACTCATAGTTAAATTTAGTATTATTTACGTCGAAATTCCCGCATTTTAGGGTTTTGCCTTGGTTAAAAAGCGCGACTAGCTCCAGCCTTTTGCCCTGCTCGCTTTCTAGCCTGGTCTCGTAAAAATACAGCGCCGCCACGACAAAAATCACCGAAAAAGTGATGATAAATTTCGCCTTTTTGCTTAGCTTCTCGTCGCTCACGCTAAATATCGCGATCGCGGCAAGCACGCCTAAAAGTACGATTATGACCCTCATACGTCGCCTCTTAGCTGATATGTGATGTCGCCCGCGCCAAAGCCGATCACTAGGCCGTCATCGAGCAAGTTTTTCACGCCAAACTCATCCGTAAAAGCAATCCCCTCGCCCTCGCGCGCGACTTTTTGCGTCATCACTGGGTTGTAGCGTTTAAACTCCTCTTTTAAATTTATATCTATGGACGCCTCGCCCGCGGCATAAACAGGCAGGATAACTAGCTCGTCTATGTCCTCAAAACACTCTTTAAAGCCCTGCAAATTTGCGCTCAGACGCGTAAATCTGTGCGGCTGAAAGATCGCCGTGATCTTGGTGATGCCTAGCAGTTTGGCATATTCAAAGACTGATTGCAAAGTGGCCTTGATCTCGGTCGGATGGTGCGCATAGTCGTCGATGAGTACGAATTTTCGGCTTGCGGTTAGGATATCAAAGCGCTTTTTGATGCCTTTAAAATTTAGCAAATTTTGCCTAATTTGCGCTAGGGACGTTTCATTTAGCGCGGCCAAGATCGCAAGCGACGCGTCCACGGCGATGTGCTCGCCCATGCCCAGTACCTCAAATTTGCCTAAATTTTTAAGATTAAACGCAGTATAAGGCACGAAATCGCGCACGATCATGCTAAGCTCGGTGATATCGGTGCTTGGATAAAGGCGCACGGCATCAAGCTTTAGCGTGCCCAGAAACTCGTCCTCGGCGTTTATCACGCGCACCTTGGCCCGCTCCAAAAATCCGCGATACGCCGCGTGAAATTTCTCCAAATCATAGCCGTAATGCTCCATATGCTCGGGCTCGGCGTTAGTAACGACGGCTAGATACGGGTTTGAGTTAAGAAAACTACTATCGCTCTCGTCGGCTTCGAAAATGACGTTGTCGCAGGGCTCGTATTTCATATTTGAGCCAAACTGCTTACTGATAGCGCCGATGATGACCGAGCCCTCCACGAGGCTAGAGAGCATCGCCGAGGTCGTGCTTTTGCCGTGTGCGCCAGCTACCGAAAACACGCGCTTGCCCTCTAGTACCATCGGTAGCGCCTCTTTGCGCGATAGGCAGTGCAGCCCTTTGCTACGCGCTTCGACAAGCTCTATGTTATCGGGTTTTATCGCGGCCGAGTAGATGACGAAGTCCTGATCCCTGATCGCGGCCTTGCTGTGCGGCGTGATGACGTCGATGCCCTGCGCTGCTAGCTCGCGCGTGGTCGGGCTTTCCTTGATGTCGCTACCGCTAATGATGAAGCCTTTTTCGTGCAAAAACCGCGCGATCGCAGAGATGCCGATACCGCCGATACCGATAAAATGGACCTTTTTGCGCTCGATTTTGAAATTTTTTTGACTTAAATTTTCCATTGATTTTTCCTTAAATTTATTAGGCCGATTTTAGCGAAAATGAAATTTTGAGATGCTGAAAAGATGAAATTTATGTAGATTTTAGCAGTTTTACGGTAGCGCTTAGGACGCAGCGGTGTTCAAATTTGAGCTCAAATTTGACCCGCCGGATAAAGCTCAAATTTGACCCGCCGGATAAAGCTCAAATTTGCCTCAAATTTAAATAGTGGCGGGTCGCCAGACACAAGATAATCTTCAAAAGCGAGATAAATTAAAACAGCGCCTCATCCATTTCGGCGGGTTTTTCGATACCCATCAGTGCCAAAACGCTCGCGGCGATATTGTTTAGACCGCCCGCTTTTACCGCCTTTACGCCCTCGCCCATCACGAAGCAAAATACGTCAAAAGTCGTATGATTGGTTAGTAGATTGCCCTGCGCATCCCTCATCTGCTCGCAGTTGCCATGGTCGCTCGTGATGATTAGCGCGTAGTTTTTTTCCTTGGCCTTTGCCACGATTCGTCCCAGTGCTGCATCCACGGCCTCGACCGCCTTCACCGCCGCGTCAAATTCGCCCGTGTGCCCGACCATATCGCCGTTTGCGAAATTTACCACGATAAGATCCTGCCCGTCATCCATGCCTTTTAGCACCGCTTCGCACACCGCCTGTGCGCTCATTTCGGGCTTTTCGTCGTAGGTTTTTACTTTAGGGCTTGGCACCAGCACTCTCGTTTCGTTTTGAGCGAGTTCCTCGACGCCGCCGTTAAAGAAAAACGTCACGTGCGCGTATTTTTCGGTCTCGGCGGTATGCAGCTGCGTTAGGCCCGCGTTTGCGACGACCTCGGCAAGGGTATTTTTTAGCTTTTCGTTTTCAAATAATACTGGAAAGGCGAAATTTGCGTCGTATTCGGTCATCGTGAGTAGATTTTTGACCACAAATGGGCGCGCAAATTCGCTAAAATTTTCATCGCCCAAAGCCGCCGCGATCTCGCGCACACGGTCGTTTCTAAAGTTTATAAATATCACGCCGTCGTCTTCGCCTATCCCCTCAAAGCCGCCAAAGCTAGCCGGCACGATAAACTCGTCCGTCACACCCGCCTCGTAGCTTTGCATGACGTATTCTAGCGGCGATACGGTTTGCCCGTTTTCCCCGAGCGTCATCGCGTCGTAGGCCGTTTTTACGCGCTCCCAGCGCTTGTCGCGGTCCATCGTGTAAAACCTACCGCTAACGCTAGCTAGCCTAAAGCCCGCATTTTGCGCCTTTTCTTGCAGCGATTTTATAAAAGCTAGCCCGCTTTTTGGCCCCACGTCGCGGCCGTCTGTGATCGCGTGAGCGCACACTTCGCAGCCGTTTGCGACCGCCAGAGCGCACATCGCGTCAAAGTGGCTTAGGTGCGAGTGCACGCCGCCGTCTGAGTAGAGCCCGACGACGTGGACGCGTTTGCAAGTTTTAAATAAATTTAAAAGCTTTTGGCTTTTAGCCAGTTCGCCGTTTTCAAAACCGAGCGAAATTTTAACCAAATTTTGATACAAAACACGCCCGCTGCCGATACACATGTGCCCGACCTCGCTGTTTCCCATCTGTCCGTCAGGTAGGCCCACTGCTAGGCCCGAGGTTTTTATGAGCGTATTTGGCACGTTTTTAAACAACCAGTCGTATGTCGGCTTTTTTGCCGCCGCAAATGCGTTAAATTCGCTACTTTCATTATATCCGATGCCTGTCTCTTATACACATCTCCGAGCCCACGAGACTAGCGCTCATC
>CAUUAH010000098.1:0-6771 GCA_963542985.1 uncultured Campylobacter sp.
GTGGGCTCGGAGATGTGTATAAGAGACAGGCAACAAACTGCTCAAGCGGGCGTAAAAGACGACACCAACACTAGCGAGCAAAGCGTTCGTCAAGATAGACAAAATCCGGACGCTAAGCAAAATCAAAACGGCGAAGCGATAAAGCTCACGGTCGTATCGCCCAAGGTCCAAAAATTTAATCCAAAGCTAAATTTACACGGCGAACTGGTCGCTAAAGACGATGTCGCAGTAGGTTCGGCGTTACAAGGCCGGCAAATCTCCGAGGTTTTAGTCGAGGTCGGCGAAAGCGTACAAAAGGGGCAAATTTTAGCTCTGCTGGATAATGCCGGTGTAAAAGCGAAATTTGACCAGCAAACCGCCGCTCTCGAGGCCGCAAAGCAAAATTTAAACTCCGCCAAGGCCGCTTTTAGCGAAGCTAGCTCGGCGCTAAAGAGAGCTAAAGACTTGGCCGCAAAAAAGGCGATCAGCTCGCAAGAGCTCGAACAAGCAAGCGCGAAAGAAGCAAGCGCCAGAGCAAATCTAAACTCCGCAAAAGCCCAAATTTCGCAGATAGACGCGCAGATTGCGGAGGCTAAAGACCAACTCGGCAAAGCTAGCGTGATAGCGCCCATTAGCGGCGTCGTAACGGCCAAAAAAGCCCAAATCGGCGCGCTAACTAGCGGCGAGGCTTTGTTTAACATCGCAAAAGACGGCGTCATCGAGCTATCTGCGGACGCGGACGCAGCCGAGCTAGCGCAGATAAAAGTCGGTATGAGCGCGCAGGCTCAAATTTACGGCGTAAAAGAGGCTGTGAAAGGCAAAGTGCGGCTAGTGCCTGTTAGCGTGGACACGAGCTCGCGCCTGGGCAAGGTCAAAATTTCGCTAGACGGCGGGGCTAAATTTATCGGGTCGTATGCCAAGGCTGTCATCGACCTGCCCGAATTTAGCGCGTTAGCGCTACCTGCGCAGGCAGTTTCGTTTACGGACGAGGGCGCGTTTGCGACGCTAATAAAAAACGGCAAGGCGCAGAAGCGAAAAACCCAAACCGGACTTAGAGCAAACGGGCTAGTGCAGGTGATTTCAGGTGTCAGCAAGGACGATGAGGTCGCGCTAAAAGCCGCCTCGCTGGTAAATGACGGCGAAGCGGCGCAAAGGGGCGCGGAGTGAAAATTTCGTCTTGGGCGATCCGTCATCCTATCCCTATTATCGTGCTTTTTATCGCGCTTAGTTTAGGCGGCGTAGCGTCGTTTTTGCGTCTACCGATAAACGCAAATCCAAACGTAAATTTTCCTATCGTTAGCGTCACGGTCACGCAGACCGGCGCGTCGCCTACGCAGCTGGAAAGCTCGACTACTAGGCGCATAGAAGACGCCGTGAGCGGACTGGCGGACGTGAGGCACGTTAGCTCTACGATTTCCGAGGGCAGCTCGGCTACGACGGTGGAGTTTGCTATCGAGACGGACGTCGATCGAGCCGTAAACGACGTGCGAAACGCTATCTCGCAGATCAGAGACGAACTACCAGCCGGTATCGATACGCCGATAGTAGAGCGCGTGGACATCGAGGGGGGCGCGCTGGCGTTTTATTCTATAGGAAGCGCAAATTTAGATCAAAGCGAGATATCGCACCTGATAGACAACGAGATAAAAAAGCGGCTGCTAGCGATCCCGGGCGTTCAGCAGGTAAAGCGTCTAGGCGGCGTTACGCGCGAGATCAGAGTGCTTTTAGATCCCGCCGCGCTTAGCTCGCTAAAAATAGACGCGGCTTATATTAGCAAACAGCTCGCGCAAAATAACGCCGATTTGCCCGCGGGTAGGACGGTTTTAGACGGTGCGGAAAATAGCCTGCGCGTAACAGGCGGCGCAAAGAGCGTCGAGGAGCTTTCTGATACTCCTATCTGGCTAGACGGCGGCCGAAATGTCCGTCTGGGCGACATCGCTCGCGTTGAGGACTCGCACGGCGATGTTAGGTCGCGCTCTAGGATGGACGGGCTGGAGACGGCTGGATTTAGCGTCTCGCGCTCAAAAGGCGCCAGCGACACGGTCGTGATGCAAAAGGTCGAGGAGGAGCTGGCTAAATTTACCGCAGAGCATGCAGAAGTAAAGATAGATGAGATATATACCTCGGCAGACGAGACTAAACAAAGCTACGACCAAACGATCTGGATGCTAGCCGAGGGCGCGATACTGACGGTACTAGTCGTATTTGTTTTTTTGCGAGACGCGCGAGCGACGCTAGTGGCGGCCGTGTCGCTACCTCTTTCGATCTTGCCGACGTTTGCGGCGCTTTATCTGCTGGACTACACGCTAAACGGTATCACGCTGCTGGCTCTCATGCTAGTTATAGGCATACTCGTAGACGACGCGATCGTGGAGATAGAAAATATCAAAAAACACCTAGCTCTAGGCAAACGCCCCTATCAGGCCGCCATCGACGCGGCTGATGATATCGGCTTTGCAGTGGTTGCCATTACGCTAACGATAGTGGCGATATTTTTGCCAGTTAGCTTTATCGGCGGAGGCATCGGGCAGTATTTTAGGCAGTTTGGTATCACGGTTGCGGCGGCGGTTTTGGCTTCGCTTTTAGTCGCGCGCTTAGCCACTCCGCTACTAGCGGCCTATATCCTAAAACCAGAAGCTAAAGATGAGCAAGTAGCTGGCAAACTAAAGGCTGCCTATCTAAATTTGCTAAATTTCACGCTAGATCACCGTAAATTTACGCTTTTTATCGGCTTTTTGCTACTGCTTGGCTCTTTTGCGTTAATTCCGCTTTTACCGACGGGATTTTTGCCTCAAAGCGACTCGGGTAGAAGTAGTGTAAATATCACTCTAACTCCCGGATCTACGCTAGAGCAAACCGATGAGAGGCTGCTAAATTTAACCCGCGTCGTTAAGCAAAACCCGGCCGTGCAGTCCGTTTTTGCTATAGCCGGAGGCGGCGGCGAAACGCACAAGGGCGAGCTGCTAATCACGCTAAAACCGCACAAGCAGCGCGACGTTACGCAAAAGGAGTTTGAAAACGAACTGCGGGCGGAGCTGGCTAAATTTAGCGATATGAGATTTGCCTTCGCTAACGAGATGGCAGCGCGCGATATCTCGGTCATCCTAGCGGGCGAGGACGCGGACGCGCTATCGCAAACGGCGTCGCTAATAAAATCCCAAATGAGCGGAGTTGCGGGCGTGAAAAACGCTCAAGTAAACGAACCGCTGCAAAAGCCGGAAATCCGCATAAATTTAATCAAAAAAGAGGCCGCAAGGCTGGGCGTGAGCCATCAGACCGTTGGCGAGGCTCTGCGTATCGCTACCGTAGGCGACACAGACGCAGCGTCGGCAAAATTTGACCTGCCGGACCGTCAAGTACCTATCCGCGTTAGCCTAGAGGAGGGCGCTAGAAACGACCTTGAAGTTTTGCGTAAAATTTACGTCCAAAGCGCGACAGGGACGGCCGTGCCGCTCTCTAGCGTGGCAGAAGTTTCGTATTCGCAGGGTGCGGCTAGCATAGAGAGGTTTGATAAACGTCGTAAGATCGCTGTCGAGGCCGATTTGCAACCCGGATTTACCATAGGCGAAGTTTTGGGGCAAATTCATGCCTTGCCCGCGATGCAAAATTTGCCGAAAGGCATCTCCTTGCCAGAGTACGGCGATAGCGAGTATATGAGCGAGATGTTTGAGCAGTTTAGTATCGCGCTGGGATTTGGCGTGACGATGTTTTTGTTGGTTTTGATCGTGCTTTTCCGCGATTTTTTGCAGCCTGCTACGATATTTATCGCGCTTCCGCTCTCTATCGGCGGTGCGGCGGGCGGTCTGCTACTTTACGGCGGCGCGCTTGATCTATCCTCCGTGATCGGTATCTTGATGCTGATGGCTATCGTGGGTAAAAACTCTATTTTGCTCGTTGATTTCGTCATCGAAAAGCGCCTGCGCGGAAGCGGCGTCAGGCAGGCCTTGCTAAGTTCTGGCGCTGAGCGTGCGCGACCTATCGTGATGACTACGATAGCTATGATCGCGGGCATGGCGCCCGCGGTGTTTACTAGCGGCTCGGGAGCGGCTTTTCGCGCGACGATGTCGGTAGCCGTGATCTGCGGGCTGGCGGCCTCTACGCTACTTAGCCTCGTTTTCGTGCCGACGGTTTATTCTATTGTTGATGACGTGAAAAACTTCCTTGGCAGGCGTCTTTCCAAACTCACGTCCGTAACCGAGGAAGACAAGCGAAGTGCGGTAAGGTAAATTTAATAATACCCAAGACACATCGTCTCGGTTAGCTTTATGCGCTTCTCAAGCGGCGCAGGCGAGAAAAACGAGCACTTTTCGATGTAAATTCTGTAGTCGTAGTCAAGCCCGAAGTCGTCGTAAAATTTCTTTAAATTTATAAATTTTATCCCGCAAATTTCGCGTAGATCAAAAAGCGGATAGAGTTTGGAGCCATTTTTGGCGACTAGATGCGAGGGCGCTAGCGTCGTAAACGAGCAAAACGCCGACGTGAGCACGAGTCCGGCTAGATCGCTGCAGCGTGCGGCGGCCTGCCTAAAACGCTCCGGAATGCATTTTTTATGCAGAAAAACGATGCGTGAGTTTTCAAATTTAGCGCAGATCGCGCCGCTCCAAAACAGATACGCATTGCCCGAAATTTCGGCATTTCGCGCAAATTCGCAGCCCAGAACGTAATCGTCTAAAAACTCGTTTGGCGCAAGGGTGATTTTCATATTTTCCGTGCCTTTCTTGCGGGAAATTATAGCGAAATTTGCTTTTTTAGCCGTAAATTAGATAATATGCGCCCAAATTTTACAAAGGACGAAAATGAAAAAGGTTATCTCTACAAAAGACGCTCCGCAGGCGATCGGACCGTATTCGCAGGCGATCGAGGCAAACGGATTTCTGTTTATTTCAGGACAGCTTGGCGTCACGCCGGAGGGCAAATTTGCGGGCGAGGATGTGAGAGCTCAAGCTGAGCAATCAATGCTAAATTTAAAAGCGATTTTGGCGCAGGCGGGGCTTAGCTTTGAAAACGCGGTAAAAACGACGATTTTTCTAGCCAATATCGAGGATTTTGCGGCGGTAAACGAAATCTACGCTAAATTTTTTATCGAGCCGTATCCTGATAGAAGTACGATCGCCGTTAAAACGCTGCCAAAAGGCGGTCTAGTCGAGATCGAGCTCATCGCGGCGACGAAGTAAAATTTAAAATCAAGGAAAAAAATGAAAAAGGTTATATTTGCGCTCGCGGTCGTTTTGATCGCGGTTTTTGGAGTCGCGTTTTACGGCTCGACTAAGGCCAAAGAGTCCTACGATAGGGGTGTAGCTAGGCTAACTAGCGAGACGCTCAAGCTTGGATTTTTTAATATAAAAGCAAACGCGGTAGAAAGCGACTACGACAAAGGGCTGTTTAGCTCGCGTGCGGTGCTAAAACTTGAGCTCACCGACGGCAACGATCCGGTCAAATTTGAAGCCAAAACGACGCTAAAACACGGCTTTGCCGAGCTATTTAGCGGATTTAAGGCTCATAGCGACGTCAAAGCGCTAACGCCCGAAGCAGCGCTCTATCTAAAGAAAATTTTCGGTACGGACGAGTTTTTAAGCGTCGACGCGCTGATAAAATTTGATAAAACTCGCGACGTGACGCTAAATTTGGCCGATATCAGGACAAAGGAGCATGATTCTGATTTCGTCATCTCAAAGCCGTTTGCAAAGGCGCAAATAAAAGAAAATAAGATAAAATCCCTAGAATTCGGCTTCGGTAAAATCGGCGGCGGCGATACGGACGGCACGGACAAGGTCGATATAGAAAACGCCTCCACGATAATCGAGCTTAACGACTTTAAGAGCTTTGACGATCTTATCCCGTTTATAAACATGCAAAATCCTTACGAAAATATAGCTAAAATCGGGCTAAAGGCCGATAAAATAAGCTTTAACAGCACTAGGGGCTATGATTTTCCAAAATCGGTCGACATTACTGGTATGTCGTTTTTGACGCAGATAAAGCAAAACGCAGACGCAAATCTCCTCGATACGCTTACCGACGTGAGTTCGGGCGCGCTTGACGTGGACGGCAAAAAGGTGCTCACGCAGCTAAATTTGAGCCTAAACGAGAAAAACGTAAACAAAGAAGCGATGACGATGTATGTCACCGACCCGAAAGAGTCGGTTCTTTATAAGATTTTGATGAGCAAAAACTACGTGATGGAGGTTAAAAATTTTAGCTTTAAAAACCCAAACGGCAAGGAGCTAAAATTTAACGCCGTAGCCGATGCGTCAGGGCTTGGCTCGGAAAGCAAAACGCTGCATGACGACGTAGATATCCAAACGGCGCTAAAAGCGGTCAAATTTGACGGCGAGATAAAGGTGCAAGCCGCGTCTATAACGGAGTTTTTGAGCGCGTATAAGGGGCTAATGGCCGATAGCGACTTTAACCAAATGATGGACGGCATCAAGCCTTTTGAGGAGCGCGTAAATTCGCTTTTTGCCAAAGAAGGCGAGTATATGAGCGCGAAATTTAAGCACGACGTCGGTAGCGACGATCTGCTCGTAAACGATAAAATTTCGCTCAAAGAATTTATAATGAGTCTAATGGCGAACTAATTTCGTTTTATTTTTAGCGGACGATAACGCAAAATTTAACGCCGCGTCCGCTAAATGAATTTTATTTTTGCTTATATATTAAAGTAAATTTCTGATTTAACAAAACTCCCAACAAAAAATCTCTAAATTTTCTTCTCGACCCTCTTGTTCTTCAGTATTTTTTAAGCATCCTATCTGTATAATTCGAGCTCACGAATTGAGAAACCACCTTTAA
>CAUUAH010000099.1:0-6736 GCA_963542985.1 uncultured Campylobacter sp.
CAAAATCCGCGTTTAAATATCAAATTTGAGCGCGGATTTTTAAATTTCACAAAACTATCATTCAGGCACGCAAATTTCGCCGCGCCGCATCGCTTTTACCGTGTAAAAGCCCACGATACCTATAAAAACGCATAAGATAGCAAAACCCGCCGCTCCCGCAAACAAGAAAAATTTGATCCCGCTAAACTCAAACGCTCGAAAAAACGCGATGCTAGCCGCAGCCGTAGGGAAGGTAAACGCCCACCACGAGAGGAAAAATTTAAGCCGCAAAAAGCTTTTAAACATAAAAAGGATGAGAAGCGCGAAAAATAGCGTGATGTAGAGCATGATCTTCGCCGTGACGTCAAAGCTGCCAGTGAGCTTGACGTAGTCCAAAAACGCCATCGCAGGCGGCGCGATCACGATAAAAAGCGTCGGGATAAATTTCTGCGGCATCTGATCGTGAAAGATGATGCGGTAAAACAAAACCGCAAAAAGCACCGGCCAAAAAAATATCCCGATCGCAAAGTAATACCACGCAAGCTCGCTCGCGGTGGGCGCTGCTAGCGGGACAAAGAGATTGCCCACGATCGGGATGAACCACGCGGGGTTTGAGTGTGCGATCTGGACGTTATTTTTGATCCAAAAGGACACGACGTGCAGCGTGATAAAGGTCTGAAACGCTACGCCCACGCAAAAAAGCGCGTCGTAAACGGGCGCGAAGTCCCGCCAGAGTGAGGCTACTAACAGCGTGCCGATCGAAAATGCGGCGAAAAAATTTACGCGTACCGGGTGGAAAAACTCCGCCTTGCAAGCTTGCGGGTATCTGATCAGCTTTGCCGCGTAACAAGCGCAGATGAGTACGTACGCTAGGCTAGCCGCGCCGCGCAAAATCTCAAAAACTGCGCCTGAGATATCAAAGATCAAATTTAACCGCTCGTATGCGAGAGCCAGTCCGCCAAGCCCCATAACTACGGTGTAAAACATAATCGGAAAGTGCTGCAGCCAGCTTGGTTTTTCATCCTGCGTTTTCATAATTTTTCCTTGTTTTTTCTAAATTTTACTCCAATTTTAGCGCAATTTCGGTGAGTTAGTCACAAAATAAATCAATGCTTAAAATATTTTGTAGCTAAATTTTATCACCGCGCTTTTACGTAAAAGAAAATATAATTAAGAAAAGCCAAATTTAACCAAGGAGCGCGTATGTCGGGAGACGAGCTAAAAGATACGCTAAAGCAACGGTTTACCTCTAAATTTACGCTTAGTGCGCAGGATGAAGAGGCGGTGTTAAAAAGCGCGACGCTAAAAAGCTTTAAAAAAGGCGAGAGGATATATCCAAAAGATGGCTGCCTTGGCTACGCGATCATCATAAGCGGGCGTGCGCGCGGGCTGGTTAGCACGAGTAATTTTAAAGAGATCACCGTCTTTAACCTACAAGGCGGCGATAGCTGTATGCTGTGCGGCTTTTGTTCGCTAGGAGCGCTACAAGCGGAGATAAATTTACAAATCGAAGATGACGTGCGGATGATTTTGATACCAAGAGAGATATTTAAGAGGCTACGCGAAAATTATCCGCAGGTGGCAAATCACGCGCTAGAGCTCATGGCGACGCGCTTTAGCTCCGCGATAACGGCGATGGATCAGACGCTATTTTTACCGCTAGCTCGGAGAATAATAAATTTCCTCGAGCAAAACGGCGCGAAAAACGGGCTAAAGATCACGCACGAACAGATCGCAAACGACATCGCCAGCGCGCGAGAAGCGGTATCAAGAGCGCTAAAGGAGATGCAGAAAAAGGGGCTCGTCGAGCTAAAACGCGGAGTCGTGACGTTAAGGTGACTTTGTTACATATTTAAATTTTAAAATGCGCTATGATTTGACAATAACTTCTAAAAGGAGCTTTTATGCAAAGCATCGACAGAAGAGGCGTCTTGAAAATTTTAGGCGCGGCGGGGCTAGCGGCGGCTGGAGTCGCAGGGGCTAGCAAGCTAAATGCGGGAGAAAATGCAGACATCCGCGCAAATATCCTGATAATCGGCGGCGGTCTAGGCGGCATCAGCCTGGCGGCGAAACTACGACGAGATATGCCAAACGCCGAACTAACTGTCCTTGATAAGGACGAGTACTTCTACTATCAGCCCGGCTTTACGCTCATCGCAGCCGGTCACTATCTGCCCGAAGACATAACTTACGAAAAATCAAATTTGATCCCGGACGGTGTAAAATGGATAAAGCAAAATGCCGTATCCATCGATCCGGCGGCAAATTCCGTCAAGTTAGAGGACGGGTCAAATTTAAGCTATGACTACCTCGTGATAGCTAGCGGAGCGGAGTATGAGTTTGAGAGCGTGAAAGGGCTTAGCGCCGACGATATCGGTAGCGACAACGTGACTTCTATCTACACGATCCCTGGCGCCGTTGCTATGTCTAGCATAATGAAAAAAGTCGGTAAAGAAGGCGGCAAGATAGTCTTTAGCGACAACAAAACACCGATGAAGTGTTCGGGCGCAAATAAAAAAGTAACGCTGCTAACCGAAGATATGGCGCGAAATTTAGGCAACAGAGACAAGCTTGATATCTCGATATACTCGGGTGCGCGGACGATATTTTCCGCCCCTGTTTATGCTAAAATGATAGAAGGAATGCTGGAGGAGCGAGATGTGAAGTATTTTACCTCGCATCAGCTGGTTGAGGTGGATAAAAGTGCCAATATAGCGGTATTTGAGCACGCCATGCCGTACCGCGAAAACGGCGAAAATAAACTCGCTAAAGAGCTAGTCGAAGTAAAATTTGACTACCTACACCTAGTGCCTCGCATGAAGGCTTCTAAAATCTACGCCGATGCAGGGCTAAGCGTAGAAAAGGGCGATGTGGCAGGCAACTGGATTAGCCTCACGCGCGAGACGCTGCAACACTCGAAATTTAAAAATATATTCGCTATCGGCGACGTTTGCGGATTTCCCGCCGGTAAAACCGGAGCTAGTATACGCAAGATGTATCCAGTGCTGGCGCAAAATCTAGCCGACGTCATAAAAGGACGCGAACCGAGTGCTAGATACGGCGGCTACACCGCCTGCCCGCTACTAACGAAATTTGGCAAGGCGGTGATGGTGGAGTTTAACTGGACGGGCAAGCCCGAGCCTACGATAGCGTGCATGGGCGCGACTCGCGAGAGCTACCTAAACTGGGCGATGAAGCTATATATGATGAAGCCGATGGTCATGCAAGGCATGATAAGAGGCCTAGCATAAAGGAGAGAAAATGCAAAACGTCGGGATTTTAGATAAAACTATCCGCCTAGTAATCGCTGCGGTTTGGATATACGCATTTGGGTTCGTCTGTGAGTGCTGGCTGTGGCTGGTCGGACTCGTGCCGCTACTGACAGCTGTTTATGGTTATTGTCCTCTTTATAAATTTTTTGGTATAAATACGTGTAAAAAATGCAAAAACAAAGAGAGGAAAACGCAATGCTAAGTAAAAAAACTAGGATAATAAGAGCGCTGATCGGTCTAGCGATAATGATCGCTGGAGTGGTGTTTGGCAGCTGGTGGGGACTGATCGGACTCGTGCCCTTTATCATTGGCGTCACGGGATTTTGCCCCGCTTGCTACTTTTTAAACCGCTGTTCGCTAAAGCGCTAAATTTTAGCCGATTTTACTCGCGCGGGCTTAAATTTAATCTCAAATTTGAGTCCACGCTTTTGTTTTTATATAAATTCAAATTTAGCTTTTACAAACCGCGCTCTTTAAGGCGCAAATTTAGCCGTCCGCATCTTCAAATTTAACTCCCGCTTACTCATTTTTAACGCGATATGCATCAAATTTAAGCTAAAATACGCCAAATTTTAAAAAGGATAAACGTGAACGATTTTAAAAGATTAAACGAGCTAGTAGCCGCCGGCAAAGACGAGCTAAACGCGATGTATCGGCAGCTGGATAACCCAAGCGAGGTCATGCTAAATATGCTAAAAATCGCCGGTTTTAAGGGCGAGAAAAGCGAAAAGGTCGCGGTTTTGCGCCGTATAGTCGATCTAAAAGTTGAGCCGCTAGAAAACGAGCTAAAAAAGCAAGGGCGCGAGGAGACCGAGATAGGGCGCATAAAAGACGAAGCTTTTGAGCTCGTGCGCGAGTTTTACGAGGCGCGTTTTGAAAAGCTTTTGGCGCGGGTAAAAGAGGAGAAAATTTTAGACGAGTTTCATCAGGCTCTACTTAGCGGCATGCACGGCGCGGGACTAGCGATGAATGCGTGGCAAAGCGCGTGGGACAGGCAAATCCTGCAAACGACGAATAAAGAATTCGAAGCTAAATTTGCAAGCATGGCAGAGGCGATCAAATTTATAGGCGAAAACCGCCTATATCAAACGGACGGCGGGCAAAAGGGCGAGCGAAGCTACGGCGCGGTCATAAAAAACGGCAAAAAATACACTTTCGCACCGTATGCCGTGGTTTTTGAAAAAGAAGTAAAACGCGTGGCTGACGCTCTAGAGAAGCTAATCAAAAATCTAAAATCGCTAGCCGCAAACGACGAGCAAAGAGCCTACGTAAAGTACTTTGAAAAGCTAAAAGCAGCATTTTGCGAGCGAGAAAACGACCGCTCGATCCCAGCGTGGCAGGACGCCGAGCGCGCGTGGATGGAGGTAAAAGGCCCGCTACAGCCCGGCCATCCGCTCGAGTACTACGAGGATGCCTACACGCACGCCGTCGCGCTCGAGTGGGACGTGAGGCTCTCTGGCGCGAGCGACTTTGACGAGGAAAAGTTTAAAGCCAGCGTCATCCGCGCCTACGAGCAAATTTGCCGCGAGTGCGGGATAGAGGACGCCCTGCTAGCGTGCCAAGTGACGCAAAACGTCGCGCGCACGCAGACATATATCAGCGTGCCGATGATCTACTACGGCGCCGAACTAAACGGGCTTTTCTCTGCGCAGGTCGTGCCAAATGATGAGACCGTGAGCAAGGAGCGGGGCAAAAAGATATTCGCCTTCGTCGAGCACGTTTACGAGAGCGCCAAGGCGCGGCCGTTTATGAAGCTTAGCGGGGAGATTTTTTCGCGCGAGTTTTTGGACTACGGACGCGAAATTTTGTTTAAAAAGCCACAAATTTGGAAGAAAACCTACGAAATCTCCACGATCGGCCACGAGTTTGGACACATACTTTTCGTCGGCACCGACACGGAAAAGGCGATGAACGCGGACGGAGAGTTTAAATTTATCGAGGAGTATAAGGCGACTACGGGCGGGCTCGTAAATTTCTTTATCGGCGGCGAGGCTGGCTACGAGATGAGCGTGTTTCACGAGCTAATCGCCCGCGCAGTCGGGCTCATCGCGTGGCGCGAGGTCGATGAGGTGCGCGCGTACTACTGCGAGGGGCTCATACACCTGAGCTTGCTGTTTGATTCGGGCGTGCTTAGCTTTGACGGCGGCGCTTTGATCGTCAAATTTGACCGCGAGCACTACGCTAAATTTAAAGAAATCTGCCTCGCAAACTACAAAAATTTGGCGCTTCACTACGCAAGGCGCGCTCCTGCGGGTGAGTTTTTGGCGAAATTTTGCGAGAAAGATGGCAAAAGCTATCTGCCTAAACACGCGCAGACAAGGGCATTTGTAGAGCATTACTACGCCCGCTACAAGGCTATCGGAAACGAGCTTGACGAGAGCGGCGAATGGGAAAAGTGGCAAGCGGGAGAGAAATAGGGCGCGCCCTTAGCTGTCAAATTTGACCTTGGCTTGCGCGGCTGATCGGGCTGTAAATTTACTTTTTGCGCAGCGAGCCCGCACCTTTTTGATGCTAAATTTGGGTTAAAAAGACGCGGGTTTTTCGAGTAAAATTTAAACGACGGCTTGACGCAAAATAAGCCAAATGCGGCGGATTGTCGCTAAATTTGCAAAATTAAATAAAAATAGAAGGGATAAAAATGGAAAAAACATTAGAAGGTATGGGCGAACCGCGCATGAAGCAAGTCGCCTTGCCAAAAGACACGAACTCTGCTGGCAATATTTTTGGCGGCTGGATACTAAGCCAGATCGACCTTGCCGGTGCTCAGGCCGCGCGAGAAGTGGCTCCGGAGCGCGTCGTGACGATCTCGATGCAAGAGATTATATTTAAACAGCCGGTTTTCGTCGGCGACGTCGTGAGCTGCTACGCCAAGATAACGGACGTGGGCAACACCTCGATCAAAACCAAGATCGAAGTCACGGCGCAGCGGCTAAATGCGGCTGGCTTTCGCGAGTGCATACACGTAACATCCGCGATCGCGACCTACGTGAGCGTGACCAAGGACGGCGCGAAAAAGCCGATCGATCCGGAGCTAAAAAAGGCGCATGGATTTTGATCTGCTCGCTATGAGGGCTCGGCGAACTAACTGCCAAGTCTCTTAGCTACTTCAAATTTGACTCGGTTTTTCTGACAACGGCTGGCCAAACGAGTCAAATTTGAGCGAATTTGCACGGCTTGCTCGCGAAATCAAATTTGGCTTCGCGTGGTCGGCGGTCAAATTTAGATCGCCCCAACCCCACGCTAAATTTATTGCGCTCCAAAATGACTCGCCATAAAATTTAAAAATCACAAAACGCTTGCGCTAAATTTAATCCCGCAAATTTCGCCGCCTTTTGCTCGCTTTACGCCTCACAAACGGATCAAATTTGATTAAGCGTTGAAGTAGAATTTTAAGCTACATTAATACAATAACTAATCCTAATCTTAATAAAACCTCTCAATCTGTCTCTTATACACATCTCCGAGCCCACGAGACTAGCGCTCAT
>CAUUAH010000100.1:0-6715 GCA_963542985.1 uncultured Campylobacter sp.
ACACGCGTAAGATCGTCGGCAGCGTCAGATGTGTATAAGAGACAGAGATACAGGCGATGAGAAAAACGGAAAGTAGTAGCTTTAGTCCGCCGCTAGAGCGCCCCTTTTTGGAGCGCCTTTTCGCGGCTTTTTTTCTAGGTTTCGAGTTCAATTAATTTTTGCTTTGGTCGATGAGTTTGCCCGCACTTATCCAAGGCATCATCGAGCGTAGTTTTTTACCGGTTTGATTTAGCAGACTTCTCTCTGCGATGCCGCGCTCTGAGTTCATACGCACGTATCCGGCCTTGCGCTCGAGGATGAAGTCTTTTGCAAATTTACCGTTTTGGATCTCTTTTAGGATTTCTTTCATTACTTTTTTGCTATCTTCGCCGATGACGCGCGGACCGCTCACGTAGTCGCCGTACTCTGCGGTGTTTGAAATAGAGTAGCGCATATCGGCCATACCACCTTGATACATTAGATCCACGATTAGTTTTAGCTCATGCAAGCACTCAAAATACGCCATCTCAGGCTCGTATCCGGCATCTACCAGCGTCTCAAAGCCCGCATTTACCAGCGCGCAAAGTCCGCCACAAAGCACTGCCTGCTCGCCGAAAAGATCGGTCTCGGTCTCGTCTTTGAAGGTGGTCTCGATAATGCCCGTTCTGCCGCCGCCGATCGCGCTAGCGTAGCTTAGAGCTAGCTCTTTGGCCTTTCCGCTTGCGTTTTGCTCTACAGCGATTAGATCAGGGATGCCGCCGCCTCGTACAAATTCGCTTCTTACGGTGTGGCCCGGCGCTTTTGGAGCGATCATGATGACGTCGATGCCTTCAGGAGCTTTGATTTGCCCAAAATGCACGTTAAAGCCGTGTCCAAAAGCTATCGCGTCGCCCTCGTTTAAATTCGGCTTTATATCTCTTTCAAAAATTTCTGCTTGAAGTTCATCCGGAGTTAGTATCATTATGACGTTTGCAGCCTTTGCGGCTTCGGCTACGGTTTTTACCTCAAAGCCCTTTGCTTCGGCCTTTGCCCAGCTTTTACCGCCCTTTGCCAGACCCACGATCACCTTTACGCCGCTATCGCGCAAATTTTCAGCATGCGCGTGTCCTTGCGAGCCAAAACCTATCATCGCTACAGTTTTGCTTCTAATCAAGCTCAAATCGCAATCTTTGTCATAGTAAATACTTACAGCCATCTTCTCTCCTCTTAAAAAATTTGTGAGATTATACTACCTAAACACTGAAACAAACTTGACTTTAAGTTTTTTAAAAAGCCTTTTAGTGTAGAATTAGCGATTATAAAATCTCGATATGAAGTGGGAAAAATGAACGAATCAATCTATAAACACATAAAAGCTCTTCCTCCGCTTGACGACACAGTCGTAAAAATCCAAGCCATTTGCAGAAACGAAAATAGCTCAATGAACGATCTATCCCAAGTCGTCGAAAAAGACCCGATGCTAACGGCAAACGTCCTACGCTCGGCAAACTCTCCGCTTTACGGATTTAGCAGAGAGATAACGACCGTTTCTAGGGCTGTAGCGCTGTTTGGCATGGCGACGGTTCGCGGTTTTGCCCTATCAAGCGCGGTCAAAAAAAGCTTTAAGATAAATTTGGATCCTTACGGCATCACAAACCAAGATTTCTTAAATATATCAATGATACAAAACGCATTGATGTACAACTGGTACTCAAAAATAAACGCTAGCGATCTTGCGATTTTAAGCCCTGCTTCGTTTATGCTTGAAGTCGGCAAAATCGTCATCTCTAACGAGCTAAATGAAACCGGCAAGGCGGCCGAATTTAAGGCAAATTTGAAAAATATCTCAAATCCTTTCGACCTATCCGAGCTCGAAAACAAAATCGTCGAGATTTCAAACGAAACCGTAACGGCTAAAATTTTCGAGCAGTGGAATCTAGAGTCCGAGCTAGTCGATGCGATTTTCTATTCAAATAATCCAGACGACGCGCCGGAGCATATAAAAAGCTACTCAAAAGCGCTTAAAGTCGTTAAAAGCGCAGTAAATATATTTAACCAGCTAAACGACGACAATCTACAAAATACGCTAATGTGCCTCGACGAATACGGCTTTGCGCAAGATAAATTCCTAGAAGCCGTCGCAAAAGTCAAAGCGAATTTGTGAAAGAATTTTTAATCAAACTACTTGACGGAGTGAGCGAAAAGGAAGTCGCCTCCTCCGATAAAGAAATCCTACGAAATTTACTAAATTTAAACGCCGTCAGCCAGCACAAAGATCGCTACTACCTAAATAACAGTTTTGTCTGCGGCAAACTCGATATAAGCGCAAACGGCACGGGCTTTTTGGCGCCCTACGACAAACGCTTTAAGCAAGATATAATAATAGAAAATAAGAATTTAAACGCCTCGCACTATGGCGATATTGTACTCGCAAAGCTTTTGCCGCTAAAGAAAAAACGTCAAAGTGCTAAAGTCGTGATGACGCTAAAACTAGCCAATGAAACAAGCGTGGTTTATACTAAACAAATAGGCTCGGTAATCCTTGGCGTAAACGTAAAAACTGCGCTTAGCTCGCCGCTAAAAGCCTCGCAAAAATCGCTAAAAATGCTGCCGCCTGGCACTCTACTAAAAATCGGCAACCTAAACAACGAAATAGTCGAGGTTATCGGCAACATAAACGACCCGCTCAGCGACGAAAAAATTTCGCTCGCCGTATTTAACAAAAATGACGAATTTAACGAAGAGTGCGAAGCTGAAGCGATTGCATGGGGCGACGAGGTCGATCCTGCGATGTACCCACAAAGGGTAGATTTAAGGGAGCTAGCCTTTTGCACGATCGATCCCGTCGATGCTAAGGACTTTGACGACGCGATATATTTTGATGAGAAAAAACGCGAAATTTACGTCGCGATCGCTGACGTGAGCGAATACGTCACCCCCTACTCTCCGATAGATGCAGAGGCTAAAACGCGCGGATTTTCTATATATTTTCCGCACAAAGCCGTGCCGATGCTGCCGCGAAATTTGAGCGAAAATATCTGTTCGCTCAAGCCAAATGCCGCGCGCCTTGCGTTTTGTTTTAAAATCACGCTAGACGAAAACTGCGAAGTCGCAAAAGAAGAGCTCTTAGAAGCCGTTATCGTATCACAAAGACGCTTTAACTACGACGAGGTCGATCAAATTTTACGCGGCGAACGCGAGGATGAAACCGGCTGGATAAAGCCCCTTTTCGCGCTTACATCGCGCCTACGCAAAAAACGCCTAAAAAACGCATTTGACTTTATGACACAGGAACTTCGCATGAGCCTTGACGCAGGTGGCGGGCTGGCCTCTACGAGATTTGAAACCGATACCGACTCGCACAGACTCGTCGAGGACTGCATGCTGCTAGCCAACGTCGCTGCGGCAAAACGCATCGGCAAAGGCGTTTTTAGAAATCACGGCTCGCCGGATCTGCGAAAAATACAAATTTTACTCGAAGACCTCGGCGCTCTAGGCTTTGACTTCGTTTATGAGAGCGACATCGCAAATTTGGTTCGCAAAATCCAGGCTCAAGCCGATGCTGTAGGCAACCGCGAGGAGATAGATAAGCTCATCATAAAATCGCAAAAAAAGGCCGAATACGGCGCGCAAAATTTAGGCCACTTCGGGCTAGGGTTTGAGCGCTACACGCACTTTACGAGCCCGATTCGCCGCTACTCCGACCTTACGTTGCACCGCCTTTTAAAGGCCAAACTGCGCAACGATGAGAAATTTTTTAACTACCTACTTTTAAATATCGAAGCGACTTGCTCAAATTTAAGCGAACTCGAGCGCGAAGCAGACAGGGTCGCGTTTGACTTTATGGATAGGAAATTTGCGCGCTGGGCGAAAGAGCGCATCGGACAGCAATTTAGCGCCTATATCAGCGAAAATCAAAACGTCGCAGTCGCCAGATTAGACGATGAAATAAAGGGCGCTAGGATATTTTTGGGCGCGTACGGCGTAAATTTGCTACAAAAAGTCATCGTCGAAATCACGGACGCAAATATCGCGACGGCCGAAATTTTCGGCAAGGTAGTAAAGAAAATCGATGTATAGAAAAGAGCTTGAGGCCGCGCTAAATGCGGCTAAATTTCCAAATTATTTTTTGCTTTACGGTGCGGACGAATACCAAATCGAGCTTTTTGCAAAGGAAATTTTAGCCAAATTTAAAGATTTTGAAATTTTGAGTCTTTACTACGACGAGTACGATTTTGATGCTGCGCGCGCGCATCTTTGCGAGCCTTCGCTTTTTGGAGGCAGTCCGCTTTTGCACGTAAAAAGCGATAAAAAAATCCCCGCGAAAGAGCTAAAAATTCTGATAGAAGGTTGCAAAAACGGCGGCGTATTCGTTTTCGAGCTTTTTGAGCCCGACGCCAAAGCCGTTTTTGATACACAAAAGGCTTTTGGGGTAAATTTTGCGAGATTTTTTAAACCGGGCTCTCCCGAAGAAGCTGTAAATTTACTCGGAAGGCAAGCTGCAAAAATAAGCCTAAATATCACGAGAAACGCGCTTTTTGAACTCTACCGCATACACAACGAAAATTTATATCTAGCCGCAAGCGAGCTAAATAAACTAGCCTCCCTAAACGAGCCTATAAACGAAAATATCGTGAGAAGCTTGGTTTTTTCGCTATCAAGCGTGAGTTTTGACGATTTTTTCGATAAATTTATCGCGCTAAAAGATATCAGAGCCGATTTTTTCTCCTGCGCGGATGATGGAAATTTTAATGAAATTTTGTTTATTAACTCGCTTTACCGTGCGTTTTTTAGACTTTTTAAGTTACATGCCGACATCAAAATAACTGGTAAATTTGACATAAAAGAAACGCTCGGCTATGCGCCGCCGCCAAACGTCGCAAATGAACTAAAAAGGCAGTGTCTGGCTGTAAATTTAAAAGCGTATAGGGAAATTTTTACCGCGTTAAATTTGGCGGAATTTGAGCTAAAAACAAACTCTGCGCTTGATAAAAAAACCTTTCTACTCTCCTGCGTGCTGGGCCTGCAAAATCTTATCGGCAAAAACAGCAAATATTAAGTAAAAAAAAGATAAAATCAGCTCTTGTCGAAAGACTTCCTTGCCTGTTTGCAACCGTGCAAGCGAGCTTAATACCCACAAGGAGAATCAATGAAGCACTACGAGCTTTTATTCATTTTGAAGCCTACTTTGACGGAAGAAGAAGTAAGCGCAAAAGTTGATTTCGTTAAAGAAATCCTAACCAAAAACGGCGCAAATATCGCGTCTGTGCAGTCTATGGGCACTAGAAAACTAGCCTATACCGTAAAAAAATACGAGCGCGGAACTTATTTCGTCGTGTATTTCGAGGCTCCGACTCAAGCTATCGCCGAAGTCGAACGTATCATCAGAATCACCGAAGAGATCATCAAATTCTTAACGGTCAAATTTGAAAACAAAAAAGAGATCGCCGCTTGGGAAAAGATGAGCAAGGGCATCAAACTAAACAAAAAAGAACCGAAAGTCAAAGCAGAAGAAGCTCCAGCAGCGCAAGAATAAGGACGAAAAATGTTTAATAGAGTCGTTTTAGTAGGAAATTTAACACGAGATATCGAGCTTAGATATACGACTGCGGGCGCAGCCATAGGCAACAGCGCCATCGCCGTGACGAGAAAATTTAATGTAAACGGCGAAAAACGCGAAGAAACGTGCTTTATAGACATAACATT
Source organism: uncultured Campylobacter sp. (assembly GCA_963542985.1). GTDB lineage: Bacteria > Campylobacterota > Campylobacteria > Campylobacterales > Campylobacteraceae > Campylobacter_A. The sequence goes on from CAUUAH010000100.1 coordinate 5,665, forward strand.
TTTCGGAAAACAAGCGGAGATAGCAAACCAATATCTTTCCAAAGGCTCAAAACTTCTAGTAGAGGGTCGCTTAAAATTCGACCAATGGACGGATAACAACGGACAAAATAGAAGCAAACACACGATCAGCGTGGAAAATATGGAGATGCTAGGCGGAGGACAACAGCAAGGCGGATATAATCAAAATAGTAATCAAGGCTATCAGCAAGGCGGTTACCAAAATAACGGCTACGGCGGCGGCTATCAAGGCGGACAAAATCAGCAAAATAGCTATGCTCAAAGCGGCGCGCAAAGGCAAAATTTTAATAAACCGCAGCAACAAAAGCAACAGCCAAAAGACGAATACTACGGCGATAACGTCCGAGAAATAGATATAGATGCCGACAAATACGATGACGGCGACGAAACCATACCATTTTAATTAAGGAAAAAACGATGGCTGAAAAAAGAAAATATTCACGCAAATACTGCAAATTTACAGAGGCAAAGATAGATTTTATCGACTACAAGGATACTTCGCTTTTGAAGTACTGCTTGTCAGAGAGATTTAAAATCATGCCAAGACGCCTAACCGGCACTTCTAAAAAATACCAAGAGATGGTCGAAAAGGCTATCAAACGCGCTCGCCAAGCAGCTTTGATACCTTACGTAGTCGATCGCGACGACGTAGTAACCAATCCTTTTGAGGGACTATAATTTTTAAGCCCTTTTTAGGGCTTATCTTTTCTTTTCAAACTTCGCTTTTATTAGGCTCAATTCCAATACAAACATTTTTACTTAAAATAAACATAGTGGTGTTGCTGCTGACGAGATTAAATTTTATAAATTAACATCATAAAAACCCGCACACAAAAATATCATATGCTAAATTTTAGATCGATTGATGGCACTATATTTTATAAATTTACACCAAAGTAGCACGTGTACAAGAATATATTTGTATACGACATGCTGCAGTATTGTTTGCAAATTTGAAAAATCGAGATCCAAGCTAATTTATATCTGTCTCTTATACACATCTCAGAGCCCACGAGACTATCGCTCATCTCGT
>CAUUAH010000101.1:0-6703 GCA_963542985.1 uncultured Campylobacter sp.
CAAACAAAACTACAACAAATTTATCAAAAAGTTACGTTTGATAAATTTAGTTTCGATACGTAACACTTATCGCCTAAAATAAAAATATAAAAATAAATTTAAATAAAAATTTTTTCTAGGAGAGTTAATATTCAGCTACAAAAATTTGACGAATAGGAGTGAAGATGAGCGAGTACATCGAAAAAACGATGGAGTGGATAAAAAGAACCAATCCGGGCCAAGGCGTGTTCGTGCAGGCTGCGACCGAGGTGCTGGGCAGCCTCGAGCCGCTCATAAAAAAAGAGAGTAAATACCAAAAACACGCGATCTTAGAGCGCATCGTGATCCCTGAGCGAACGGTGATATTTCGCGTCACGTACACGGGCGACGACGGCAGGCCGCAGGTAAATAACGGCTACCGCGTGCAGTTTAACTCAGCCGTGGGCCCCTATAAAGGCGGTATCAGACTGCACCCGAGCGTCGATCTTGGCGTGCTAAAATTTTTAGGATTTGAGCAAATTTTTAAAAACTCGCTCACGGGCGTAAATATCGGCGGCGCAAAGGGCGGCAGCACCTTTAATCCAAAGGGCAAGAGCGAGGGCGAGATAATGCGCTTTTGCCAGGCATTTATGAGCGAGCTATACCGCCACATCGGCAACACCGTGGACGTGCCCGCAGGCGACATCGGCGTGGGCGCGCGCGAGATCGGCTATATGTTTGGGCAGTATAAAAAGCTCACGGGTAGATTTGACGGGATACTAACGGGCAAGGGGCTAAACTGGGGCGGCAGCCTAGCTCGCACGGAGGCGACGGGATACGGATTAGTCTATTTTACGCAAAATATGCTCAAAAGAGCGGGCCTTGGGCTAGAGGGCAAAAAATGCAGCATAAGCGGTAGCGGAAACGTCGCCATATACACGGTAGAAAAGCTCTATCAAGTAGGCGCGCTGCCTATCACGGTTTCTGATTCAAACGGATACGTTTACGACGCCGAGGGCATCGATCTAGCGATGCTTAAAGAGCTAAAAGAAGTCAAACGCGCGCGCCTTAGCGAATACGTCAAATTTAGACCGAACGCAAAATACGTAAGCGTAAGCGAGTACAAAGAGGGCAGAAACGGCGTGTGGGACGTGCCGTGCGACGGGGCGTTTCCGTGTGCGACGCAAAACGAACTGCACCTAGCCGACATAAAGACGCTCTACGCTAACGGCTGCCGCTTCGTCGCCGAGGGCGCGAACATGCCAAGCACGCTTGATGCGATAAATTTTATGCTCGCGCAAAAAGATTTTTACTTCGCTCCAGCAAAGGCGGCAAACGCGGGCGGCGTCGGCACGTCTGGCCTAGAAATGATGCAAAACGCCGGCATGACCGCGTGGAGCTTTGAAAAGGTCGATCACAGACTGCACGGCATCATGAATCACATCTTTGAGCTTAGCTACGAGACTAGCAAGGAGTTTGGCGACGAGGGAAATCTAGTACTTGGCTCAAATATCGCGGGCTTTCGCAAGGTGGCCGACGCGATGATAGATCAGGGGTATGTGTAAATTTGGCTTTGGGGCTCGTTTGCTGCACTTAGAGTGTGGCGAGCGAGCTTTTTGGTATGGTTTTGCTTCGGCCAAGAACGTTTTAATGAGGCAAATTTAACCGCCCCAACGCACAAAATGAGAGATTAAATTTGACGCCGAATTTACTGGCAGAGCAACCCTGCAGCCGTCAAATTTATAAAGCCGCGCCGACCGAAACAAGCCAAGGCTCGGCCAAATTTTATAAGCCTCAAATTTGAGCTAAATTCGAGAGCAAATCACAAAACGATAAGGCGAGCCGAAGCGGTCAAATTTACAAGGCGGGCACGCACGCCTCATACCCAAGACGCATAAATTTATCCGCCCTGCCGCGTATCCCTGCCCCTGCCCGCGTTATTTTTGATTTCGCGTAGCATAAATTTACGCCGCTTCTCGCCCGCTGCGGCTCACAGCGGATGCGTCAGGCAGCACTTTCTAGTTACTTGCTCGATGTACTCCACGCTCAAATTTAGCCCGTAAAGCTTACTAAGGTGTTCGCTCTCGATGATCTCGTCCACAGTGCCAAAAGCCACCTCGCCCCCGCCCTTAACTAGCGCCACGTAGCCGCCTAAAAGCACGGCGAAATCGGGATTATGCGTGGTTAGCACGATGGTGTAGCCTTGCTCTTTTAGCTGCTTAACGGTGCGTAGGAATTTATACTGATTGCCAAAGTCCAGTGCCGAGGTCGGCTCGTCAAACACGATGATCTCGGGCTTTGCAGCCATCGCGCGCGCGATCGAGCACATCTGCTTTTGCCCGCCGCTCATCTGAGTGATAAATTTATCCTCCAGGTGCGTGATCTCAAGTTTTGCGGTAAATTCCTTCGCGATCGCCGTATCCTCCTCGCTAGGCCGCGCAAAGATACCCAGATGCGCCGCTCGCCCCATCGTGATAAACTCAAGACCCGTGTAGTCGTACTCGCAGATCTCGCTTTGAGCGACGTAGGCCATGATTTTGGCGCGCTCTTTGTTGCTAAGCTCGGCGCTGTTTTTGCCGCTGAGCCAAACTTCGCCCGAGTGCGGCGTCTGCGTGCCGCTGATTAGGCTTAGCATGGTCGATTTGCCCGCGCCGTTTCGCCCGAGTATCGTTAGGATTTCGCCTTTGCCGACGCGTAAATTTACGTTTTCTAGCCTACCAGCGCCGTTTGGATAGGCGAAATTTAGTTTTTTTACTTCTAACATCACGCAACCTTTTTATTTCGCCAGAGAACCCAGACGAAAAATATCGTGCCGATAAAGCCCGTAAGTACGCCCAGAGGCACCTCGCTCACGCTGATCGTGCGCGCTAGGGTATCTACAAATAGCAAAAATATCGCGCCCATAAATATACTAGCAGGCAGGCTGCGAGCGTTGTTCGCACCAACTAGCATGCGCGCAAGGTGAGGCATCAGCAGCCCCACCCACGCCACGATACCGCTCACGCAGACGCTGCATGCCGTTAGCAGCGTCGCGCAGACGATGATGACGCCGCGCTCGAGCGTTACGTTTACGCCTAGTCTCGCTGCGCTCTCGTCGCCTAGCGAGAGTAGGTTTATCCTCCAGCTCATAGCCACGAGTAGCACCGCGCAGGCTATCATCACGGGCGCGATAAATTTGAGATTATCCGCGTCGATCTTAGCTAGGCTACCTAGCTGCCAGTAAACGATGTCCGGTAGCTTGGTCTCTGGGTCGGCGACGTATTTTAAAAAGCCGATCACCGAGGCCATGAGACCGCTAACGATGATACCTGAGAGCACCAACATCAGCGTGCTAGAGCGCCCCATTAGACGCGGTATGGATAGCGTCATACCTACGGCCGCGAGCCCGCAGACAAAGGCTAGCGTCTGCACCCAAAAAAGCGATAAATCAAACATAATCGCAAGAGCAGCTCCTACGCAAGCTCCCGCCGAAACACCCAGCAGATCGGGGCTAACTAGCTGGTTGCGAAAGACACCCTGATACGCCGCTCCACTGATGCTAAGCGCGGCTCCGACGAGGACGGCCGCGATAATGCGCGGTATGCGGATGTTTTCGACGACGTTTTGGATATTTGCTGCGGCGTCCGTCGGTACTCCAAAAAAGCTGCCGATCACGCTAAGTACGTCGCCCGGCGCCACGTAAAACCTGCCGACGCCAAGCGCGATCACGCCGCAAACTACGGTCAGCACGGCCAGTAAAATCAGCATAAATTTAAAACTAATATTTTTCATCTTTCTCCTAAAATAAAATCTCCGTCCGCGGCAGCGCCGCGTGAAAAATCGCTCGCAAAAGGACCAAATTTGCCTTGTCGCTAACTTGGCGAGCGAAGTTTTTGTTTCTTAGTTTGCGATCGCCACGCAAAACAGCGAGCCAAAAGGCGGTTTTGTTTGCGATCTAGATAGCCCGCACCAAGCGCCAAATTTAAGCCGTTTAGGTCAAATTTACCCGCCGTTTTGCGTTTAAGGCTTGGCGCTAACGATAAATTTGAGCTTGACACCCCTTGCCGCGCTCAAATTTAAATCTAACGTTTCCGCAATTTTTCGTCGAGCCAAATTTGAAAGCAAGCTTCCGCCGCGTCAAATTTAAGCTATTTTACGACGCGGTCTATCCACTTAAAAAGCTCGTCCAGATCGTAGTCTCCGCCGTGACCTTGACCCCAAGGCGCCGCAAAATCGACCGTCTTGCCAGCATTTTGTAGCCCCAGCGCCAAGATAAGCGGCACCGCTAGAGCTGTATCGGAGTCGGCCGCGCCGTGCCTGATGCGGTAAAATTTGGCCGCGCTTTTATTGCCCAGATAGCTCATCGCATTTGCCATTTTTATGATTTTAGCGTCTGCGATCTCGCCTGCGCCGCGTTTAGCGCTAAATTCGGTAAAGTGCTTCGCCGCCGCGTCCGCATCGCCGAAAAAATCGTTTTCGGGATTTTCGAGCTTCAAACCGTCAAAGGCCGGCACGGCTTTGGCTCGCGGCATAGACAGGACGTAATCGTCAAATTTAAAATCATAGCCGAGCGTGCAGCCCTGCGTCTCAAGCGTGAAAAACTCGGGCTTTAGCAGGCTTTTGTCACGGCTTTTTGCGGCGGCATAGGAGTCTGCGAGCGTCTTTTTGACGTACTCTTTAAAGCTACCTTCGCCGCTAGGTTCAAGCGTGAGCGCGCGGCCTTTAGCGTCTTTTAAATTTAGGGAATTTACATAGGCGGGAAAGGCTGATTTTAGCGCGGCGGAGAGCTCTTTTTGCTCTGCGGTTAGCTCGCCTGAGACGGTTTTTGGCTTGCCGCTTCGGTCGTTAAACCCAGCCGCACTCAGCGCGCTAAAGTCCATTTTCTCGTATTTCGTCTGTGCGCCAAACATCCACTCGTAGGCTGCGTCGGCGTTTTCTAGGTTCGTAACCGGGCAGTAGGCGGAGACCGCGTAGATCTCGTCGCTAGCCTTTGCGGCTCCGAGTGCGGCTAGATATGGCTCAAACTCGGGTGCGTCCGCCGAGATGCCAAGTAGCGCCGACATCGCTCCGCCAGCGCTCGTGCCGTTTGATATGATTTTATTTGCGTCGCCCGCCATCGCCGCGTCGTTAAATTTGAGATACCGCACGGCGGCCTTTAGATCGACGATGGCTGCGGGCGCTTTGCCGCTAAATTTGCCGTTTGCGTCCTTTAGTGTCCTGCCTCTAGCTCCCGGCGCTGTTACGACGTAACCGCGCTCAAGCGCCGCTAGTACGGCGTTTGGCTTGCCGTTTTTATCAAGAGCGGGCGTAAAAGGCTCGCCCGGCATATATCCGCCGATAGAGTTTGGCAAAAATATCGGCGCGCTTTTGGCGTCAAATTTGCCCGTCTCGTCTTTTTTGCCCTCGAAATACCGTGCTGGGACGTAGAAATTTAGCCTCTGAAACCGGCTATCAACAGGGTTTGCTACGTAAACTATCCCCTCGTAGGCTCTAAATTTGACCTCTTTTTCGCCCGCTTTTATAGAGCGAGTTTCAAATTTGTTTGGCTCAAATTTTAGATCCGCAACCTGCGCGCTAAGTGCTACGCACAGGCAAGCCGCCGCGCTCAATGCAAGCGCCATCTTTTTCATCTTTGTTTCCTTTTGATTTTGCGGGATTTACCCGCAAACGAGCTCAAATTTGACTATTTGCTGCCGTCCGGATTTAGCCCTTTTAGGATGTAGTCAAACTCCGCATCGCTAAGGTCGTAGTTCATAAATTTCTTATAAAACGCCTTAGTTTGGGCTTTTACGTCGACGTCTTTAAAGAGCTCTGGCTGAACGATGGTAGCCGCCCATAAAATTTGCAGTGCAGACTCCGCGCCGTATCTATCCCAGCTAAACACGCCTTTTGGGTTGCCGTAGACTTTTTTGCTTTTGACCGCTTTTAGCCCTGCAAATACGGGATCAGCGTAAATTTTCTCAACCGCTTTTTGGTTATCCGCGCCACCCACGATGATGATATCAGGATCCGCAGCCACGATCTCTTCGGCCGTGATTTCTATCATGCTGCCCTCTTTTTGCACCGCGTTTTTACCGCCCGCGTATTTCACCCACGTGTCGATGATAGTTTTGGTGCCGTCGATTTTTAGTAGGTTCGCGCCGCCAACGATATGTAGTACTTTAGGGCGCGCAGCGTCCTTTAGCTTGCTCGTGCGCTCGGTAACTAGCGCGATGTTGGCATCTAGGTTTTCGTTTAGCTCTTTTGCTTTGCTAGCTGCGTCGCCGCCGATTAGCTCAGCCGTTAGCAGCACGCTTTTTTTCATATCGTCGTAGTCGCGAAATATCAAATTCGCCGCACTAAAGCCGTTTTTAGTAAGGTTTTCTTGGAAATTTTTATTTGACACGACGACTACGTCCGGGGCTAGTTTAACGAGCTCCTCGATCTGGATGTCGTTGCCGTTTAGCGCAGCCGGCACCTCTGCGATGCGAGGGTAAATCGCGGCAAACCACTTATTTTTCTTGATGAGATCGGTCGTAGTTACGATCTTATCCGCGCCGCCTAGCACCAAGATAACTTGGTTGTTTGCGTGCCAGAGAGCGGCTATCTTTTGCGTTTTGGCCGGGATTTTGACCTCATTGCCCGTCATATCGGTGATGGTTTTAACCTCGGCTCCTAGCGCGACGATAGCGCTTAAAAGCAACGTCGTGAGAAATTTTTTCATCTTTTGCTCCTTATGAAATGTAAATTCTGTCTCTTATACACATCTCCGAGCCCACGAGACTAG
>CAUUAH010000102.1:0-6523 GCA_963542985.1 uncultured Campylobacter sp.
GTCCGGGCATACATAGCCGCCGCCGCTTATTACGGCGTCTTTGGCCTCTATAAAGGTGCTGCATTTTTTGCATTCGACGAAATTTTGGGCCTCTTTGTCCTCTTTTTTTGCGCCGCCTTTTACGCCTCTTTTTACGCGGGTTTTAAAAAATATCAAATAAATCGCGATTAAAACCGCTAAAAAAGCCAAAATTTTAAATAACATCGCCGCCCTTTATAAATACGTAATTTCGGTTGCCGCGCCCGTAAATTTGAGCTTTGAGCCCGTCTAGCTCGCTTTGTACGCTGCTTCCTTTGTAGAGTAAAATTTGAGTTTGGGCGTCAAAAAAGCCGTTGCAAATTTGCAAAAGATCTTTCGTTTTCATCAGCGCGCGACTCGTGATTAGCTGCGCCGCAAACGGCTCACTCTCCTCGATCTTGCAAGATTTTACGCGCACGTTGGTTAAATTTAGCTCGGCTTTGACGTAGCTTAGAAACGCCGATTTTTTCGGGCTTGGTTCAAAGAGATGCCACTCGCACCCCCTTAAAATCATCGCGAGAAATATCGCGGGAAAGCCCGCTCCGCTACCGATATCGATCGCCGTTTTAGCGTCCAAAATTTGCGGGAAAATTTCAAGCGGAGCTATGCTGTCAGCGATCTGCTCGTTTAAATTTTTATAGTTGGTGAGGCTATGCACGCGGTTAAATTTAGCCAAAATCTCGCTAAATTTTGCCGTTTGCGCACTAAAATCCCGCGGCAGATCAATTTTCATCTAGCATATGCCCCATCTGCTCTTTTTTCACGCGCAGGTAGTTTTCGTTAAATTTGTTCGCGTGTATCACGATAGGCACGCGAGAGACGATCTGCACGCATTTTAGCCCCGACAGTTTTTTTGGGTTATTGGTTAGCAAATTTATCTTTTCGATGCCGAAGTGTTTTAATATAAAATCCACTATTTCGTACGTGCGCTCGTCGGCCTTAAAGCCTAGCTGGTGATTTGCCTCGATGGTGTCAAGGCCCTCATCTTGCAGGTGGTAGGCGTTTACTTTGTTTAGTAGGCCGATATTTCGCCCCTCTTGGCGCAGATAAATCACCATGCCGCCGTGCTCTTCGATGTATTTTAGGCTAGCTTCGAGCTGGTCGCGGCAGTCGCATTTTAGGCTACCGATCGCATCGCCCGTTAGGCATTCGGAGTGGATGCGGACGTTTACGACCTCGCCGAAAGGTTTTTTATAAATCGCTAAATGTTCCTTCTCCCCCTCCTTAAACGCCTTTATCTCGAATATCCCGAAACGAGAGGGTAAATTTGCCGTATTTGAAAGCTCGATATTCATAAATTTTTAACTCCTATTATGTTACACTAAGCGTAAATTGTAGCGAAGTAAAAGGAAAATTATGTTTAAACGTTTTAGAAGGCTCAGGATAAATCCAGCGATCAGAGAGATGGTGCGCGAAACTAGCGTTTGCGCGAGTGATTTTATCTATCCGCTTTTTGTCGTCGAAGGCAATGGCGTGAAAAAAGAGATAAGCTCGATGCCGGGCGTATTTCAGATGAGTTTGGACGAAATTTTAAAAGAGTGCGAAGTCGTGCGAAATTTAGGCATAAAAGCAGTTATTTTATTTGGAATTCCTAGCCTAAAAGATAGCGTAGGCAGCGACGCTTTGAGCGATGACGGCATCATAGCTACCGCGCTGCGAGCGATAAAGGATAAATTTCCTGATCTAGTCGTGATAACCGATCTTTGCTTTTGCGAGTACACCGATCACGGTCACTGCGGCATCCTAGATCACGTCCACCAGACCGTCGATAACGACGCTACTCTAGAGATCTCGGCGAAACAAGCGCTGATCCACGCTAGAAACGGCGCCGATATGATCGCTCCAAGCGGTATGATGGACGGCATCATCGCTACCTTGCGCGGGGCGCTGGATTTGAGCGGATATGAAAATTTGCCGATTATGGCGTATTCGACCAAATTTGCTTCGGCATACTACGGGCCGTTTCGCGACGTGGCAGAGAGCGCGCCGAGCTTTGGCGATAGAAAAAGCTACCAGATGGATCCCGCAAACCGCCTAGAAGCCGTGAGCGAGAGTTTGGAGGACGAGGCGCAGGGGGCCGATATCTTGATGGTAAAACCGGCTCTGGCGTATCTAGATATCATCCGCGATCTGCGAGAAGCGACGAGACTGCCGATCTGCGCGTACAACGTGAGCGGCGAGTACGCCCTGCTAAAAGCCGCAGCAAAAGCGGGCGTCATCGACTATGAGCGCGTGATGATGGAGACGCTAGTAGGATTTAAGAGGGCGGGGGCGGATTTGATAATAAGCTATCATGCCAAAGAAGCGGCTCAAATTTTAAGGGGCTAGCGGCTTGTCTTTTTGAGCGCTTTTGAGAGAGATTTGAAATTTTAAGTCTGCGGCAGACTATTTGTCTAGCCTTGACTTAAAATTTCTGCACAACTCTCAAAATCATCTCAAAAATACTGCGCCTTATCTTAATTTATGGGCAAATTTGGGAATTTAAAGGGGGCAAAGTGCGGCACTTTTTAACGTTAAACGATTTTAGTAAAGACGAAATCATCGAAATTTTAAATTTGGGTTTGCAGATAAAAAAAGAGGCTAAGGCGAGAGATTTTAAGCCGTATCTAAAAGATCAAAAATTAGCGATGATATTTGAGAAAAGCTCTACCAGAACGCGCGTGAGCTTTGACGTGGGGATGAACGAGCTTGGCGGACACGCGCTGTTTCTTAGTTCGAGCGATATCCAGATCGGGCGCGGCGAACCGATAAAAGACACTGCTCGCGTGATCTCGCGAATGTGCGATCTCATCATGGCTCGCGTTAATTGCCACGAAACGCTCGAGGAATTTGCCAAATTTAGCCGCGTGCCCGTGATAAACGGCCTTAGCGATAAATTTCATCCCGTGCAGCTGATGGCCGATCTCATGACGGCGGTCGAATGCGGACTAAAAATAGACGAGATAAAAGCGGCGTTTGTGGGCGACGGCAACAACATGGCTCACTCGTGGCTGATGCTAGCTAGCAAGCTCGGCTTTGAGCTAAGGATCGCTACGCCAAAGGGCTACGAACCGGACGCTGATATAGTAAATTTAGCGATGAAAAACGCTCAAATTTTGGGAGCTAAAATTTATCTAACTCATGACGTAAAAGAAGCCGTATCGGGCGCTAACGTCGTCACTACCGATACTTGGGTCTCGATGGGGCAAGAGGCGGAAAAAGAAAAGCGCCTGAGGGATTTTGCCGGATTTTGCGTGGATGAAAATTTGATGAAATTAGCCGCGTGCGGCGCGATATTTTTGCACTGCTTGCCGGCCTACCGCGGATACGAGGTGAGCGAGGCGGTCTTTGAAGCGCATGCAGATGAGATTTTTGCCGAAGCCGAAAATCGCCTGCATGCGCAAAAAGGCGTGATGGTTTGGCTAGATAGGCAGCGAAACGGGTAAGTTAAGGAAGTAAATGAAAGAAAAAAATCTACAAAAAACATACGAAAAAATCGACGAAATTTCGGGCGAGCTTGGGATAAAAGAGGGCGAGAAAACGATATTTGAGATCGTGCCGACAAGCGATCCGAGTCAAATGAGCCTCAGCCTAAAAAGCGGCTCGTGGGACGGAGTGGAGCCGTGGTTTGGCATTGACGAAAATCAAAATTTACACACGATGGTTTCGTTAAAATCGCTCTCGCAGCTCATCGAAGCCTACCGCAACGTCCAAAAGGAAAATTTCGAGCTAAGGCTTGAAAAGACGATCTGGCAGAACGTGCCGATAGACTTCGCCGACGTTTGGGTCGTGGCGATGGACGAGATACGCAAGATTGCCGCAAAAAATAAAAATAAAAAAAGCATAGACGTAAATTTGGAAAAACTGGTAAAAGGTATCAAAAAGCAGTATCCTAATTTGTTCGTCGATATGCAGAATTTAATGAAAAACGCGAGGAATAAAACGCTATGATAGATTTTGACGCTTACGTGAAGTATTCGCGCCCGGGACCGCGCTACACGAGCTATCCGACCGCGCCCGAGTTTAGCGATAAATTTAGCTACGAAGACTACCTGCGGGAGCTAAAAAACCGCGACGCCTCGCGCCCGCTTTCGCTTTATTTGCATCTACCGTTTTGCCGCAGTGCCTGTTATTTTTGCGGTTGCAACGTGATCTATACGAGTAAAGAGGACCGCAAAACGCGCTATATGGAGTATCTGCAAAAAGAGCTTGATCTGCTAGCGGCAAACCTCGATACGAGCGCGCCCGTGCTGCAAATGCACTTTGGCGGCGGTACTCCAACCTTTTACGGCGCGGATCAGCTTGATGAAATCATCAAAATGATAAAGGCTAAATTTAAAAACTTCTCGCCCGAGGCTGAAATCAGCTGCGAAATCGACCCGAGATTTTTGACCCGCGAGCAGCTTGATGTGCTCGTATCTCACGGATTTAACCGTATCAGCTACGGCGTGCAGGACTTTGATGAGTGCGTACAAAAAGAGATCCACCGCATCCAGCCCTACGAAATCACCAAAAACGCCGTGGATATGGCGCGCGCTAAGGGCATAAACTCGATAAATATGGACCTGATCTATGGCCTACCGTATCAGACGCTAGAGAGCTTTAAAGCGACGCTGGATAAGGCTCTGACGCTATCTCCCGACCGTCTGGCGGTGTTTAACTACGCGCACGTGCCGTGGATAAAAAAATCTATGCGTAAATTTGACGAAGCCACGCTGCCTAGCCCTAAAACTAAGCTTGAAATTTTAAAATACACGGCCGAGTTTTTTATCAAAAACGGCTACAAAATGATCGGTATGGATCACTTTGCAAAGCCCGGCGACGAGCTTTTTGCTGCGCTAGCTAACGGCACGCTCCATCGAAACTTCCAAGGCTACACGACTAAGGGCGGAGCCGATCTTATCGGTATCGGACTAACTAGTATCGGCGAAGGGCAAAGATACTACGCGCAAAATTTCAAAGACATGGACGAATACGAAAAAGCCCTAGATAGCGGCGTTTTGCCGTATTGCAAGGGTATTTATCTAACTGGCGACGATCTAATCAGAAAAGCCGTGATAATGAGCCTGATGAGCAACTTCGCTCTTGATATCAAGGCGGTCGAGGCTAAATTTGACATCAAATTTTTCGAGTATTTTAAGGATGACTTGGTGGAGCTTGAAAATTTGAGTGAATTTGTAACTGTAACGCCTGAAAAAATCAGCGTAAACGAGACGGGCACGCTGATCATCCGAAATATCGCGATGTGTTTTGACGCGTATTTGAAAAAAATACCCGAAAATTTACGCCGATTTTCAAAAACGGTTTGATGGGCGGACATGTTTAAATTTAGCGAAATTTCAGATAAATGCGTAAAATGCGGCAAATGTATCCAGGTCTGCACGATCCACAAGATAAACTCCGACGAAACGACCTCTCCGCGCGGCTTTTTAGATCTCGTGGGAGCCTACGAGCGCGGCGAGCTAAAGCTTGATAAAAGCGCGAAAAATATCTTTGAGAGCTGCTTTTTATGCACGAACTGCGTCGAGGTATGTCCAAACTCCTTGCGCGTGGATACGGCGATAGAAAACGTCCGTCGCGATATCGCGGAGAAATTTGGCATAGCGTGGTATAAAAAGGCGTTTTTTTGGCTACTGCGCCACCGCGCGGTGATGGACTTTTGCGCGAGGCTGGGATATGTGTTTCAAAGCTGCGCGTTTAAGATCCGCGAAGGAGCGATGAGTCCGAGATTTAGCCTGCCGATGGTGAAAAAAGAGCGGCTTTTGCCCACTGCTAGCAAAAAGAGCTTTTTAAACTCGCACGCCGAGTTTATCGATAACGGCGGCGATAAAACGATCGGCGTTTTCATCGGCTGTATGGGAAACTATGCGTATACGGGCATCGGCGAGGCTCTTGTTAAGATAGCTCGCGAGCTTGGGTTAAATTTAAATTTGATGAAAAAGCAGGCCTGTTGCGGTGCGCCGGCGTATTTTACGGGAGATTTTGCGACGGTCGAGGTTTTGGCAAAGCGAAATATCGAGTATTTTGAAAAAATGCTGGGCGAACTAGACGCTATCATCGTGCCGGAGGCGACCTGCTCGGCGATGATAAAGATCGACTACGAGCACTTCTTTCATGATGATGAGCATTGGCGAGAGCGTGCGAAAGCGGTGAGCAAGAAGATATTTTTAGCGACGGAGTATTTTGAGAAATTCACGAATTTGGCTGAAATTTTGGCTAAAAAAGGCAAAAATTTGACCTCCGTGACCTACCACGACCCTTGTCACGCTAGAAAAATGCAAGGTATTTTTAAAGAGCCTCGCAAGCTGCTCGCTCAAAACTATGAAATGACCGAAATGGAAGATCCAAACGAGTGCTGCGGTTTTGGCGGCGTGACGATGCAATCTGAAAAATATCACTTAAGCCGCGCGGCCGGACAAAGAAAATCCGAGATGATAAAAAACTCGGGCGCAAAAATCGTAAGCGCGGAGTGTAGCGCCCTGTCTCTTATACACATCTCCGAGCCCACGAGACTAGCGCTCATCTC
>CAUUAH010000103.1:0-6472 GCA_963542985.1 uncultured Campylobacter sp.
CGCGATGAGCGCTAGTCTCGTGGGCTCGGAGATGTGTATAAGAGACAGCTGGCCGCTGTAGGCTAGTAGGTCTAGAGTCGCGTTGAAATCATTTAAAATCAGCTTTGAGCCCTTGGCCTCAAACTCGATGTCTCCGTCTTTGTCTGTCAAATTTTTATCGCCGCTAAGCGCCAGATCAAGCTCCTTTATAAAAAGCTCCGTTTTGCCGCCCGCGATTTTAAAATTTAGACCGCCGCTTTTGCTTTTGCCCGTTGCGCCCTTTGCATTTACGTCGATGGTAAAGCTATCGGTGTCATACGGCGAGCCGTCTTTTTTAAGTAGTGGCGTTTCAAATTTTACGCCGTTAGCCTCGATGCTAAGATTTTCAAAATCTTTGGTTTTTATATTTACGCCGCCTTCAGAGATTTGTAGGCTTTTTAGCAGCGGCGAGTAGGGCAGTAGATCGCGCGCGTCGGGTAAATTTATCTCGTTTTGCGCGCCGAATTTTAAACCCACGGCGGCTGGCGAAGCGATATCTAGCTTTGTATCCTTGCCGCTAAAATCAAGCCTAGCCGCAAACGGCATTGCGTTTAGTTTTAAAATTTCGCTCTTGCCGAAGGCTAAATTTAGCCCCTTTAGCGTGCCGTTTATGTCGCCTGCAAGCTTGCCTAGATCAAGGTCTACCGCCGCGTCCGCGCTAAAAAAGTCCATCCCCGTGTTTTTTACATTTACCTTTAGTTTGTCGTTTAAAAGCTCGACGTCTGCGGTATCTACGTTAAATTTAGCTCCCGCGATCAGAGTCTGTCCGCCTGTGACCTTAAATTTACCCTTAGGCGTCACCTCTAGCGGATCAAATTTGATATCAAGAGCGAGTTTGGCGTCGGTTTTGCCGCTTAGCTGCTCAACGGGAACCTCGATATCGTAGGCTTTTAGTATGGAGTTTACGCTTTTGTCGTAGAGTGCCGAGGTTTGCAAATTTAGCGTGAGCCCGGCGCCTTTTTCCTCGAAAATTTTATAGATTTCAAGACTGCTTCCGTTTAAATTTTTGCCTTGCCATTTTGGATTTTTTAGCGTGAAAAATAGCGAGCCTTTTTTTAGCTCGACGTCGACTCCTTCGGCGGTCGCGACGGGTAGTTTTTCGTGAAATTTAACCTTTACGTTTTTAGAAAAACCCTGCGCGCTAAGCTCGTTTAGATAGGGTTCTTGCTTGTCTAAGTTAAATCTACCCCGAAGCGATTTTACGAAGTAGTTATCCGCCGTGATGTAGCCGTAGATCCAGCTTTTTATCTCTTTATCTAGCCCCGTTTTTGCGCCTAGTTCATCCATAAAGCCCCTTAGGCTAGTCGCGTTTATGTCGCCAAGCTCGTATTTTAGCTCGCCTTTTTTGAGATTTACGGTAGCGTTTCCGTTTAGCTCGTGGCTTGAAAAAGTGCCGTTAAAATCGTAAATTTGACGCCTCAAATCGGCATTGCTAATGCCGCTTAAAGTGATGTTAAAGTCCTTAAACTCGAGTAGATAAACGTTTGCGGTGATGCCGTCCTCGGTATCTTTAAAATTTGAGCTAACCGCCAAAAACGGGCTATCTAGATAAAAAACGTCGTCTCTGTAAAATAGCGTGGACTCGCTGTTTAAAAATTTGACGCGCTCAAGTAAAATTTCGTCAAACAGCCTGTCGATCCAGACGATGTTTTTGGATAGATCTAGCAGCGCGTCCTCGGAGCCATCCTTGGCGCTTTGTTTGGGTATCTCTATATTTTTTGCGCGTAAAATTATTTTTTTATCGAGTTTTATATATAATTGCTCTATTTTAAAGTCGCCCGCGTCGATATTTTCTATCTCGACGCCGTGTTTTAGGACGGCTATAAAAATGACGAATATCAAAACCGCGGGGATCAAAATGCGCCAAATTTTCTTCATTATCAGCGAGATGATTTTCATATTTTTTCTGAGCTTTCTTGTTTATCTTAGCCGCCCGGTGAGCGTGAGCGAGGTGATTTTCGTGCCTCAGGGCAGTACGCTTGGGATTATATCATATCTAAGCGAAAAAAATACGGACGCGAATAAATTCGACGCCATGATCTTGCGCGCTATGGGGCACGTGCAAGCAGGCTGGATAGACCTGGGCGCGGCAAAGCTTAGCAAGCTTGATTTTTTATATAAGCTCACGACCGCAAAGGCGGCTTTAACGCAAATAACGCTGATTCCTGGCGAAACGACGGCCGTATTTTTACAAGAGGTCGCAAAAAAGCTAAATTTGAGCGAGGTGAAGTTAAATGAATTTTACGCCAAATTTGCCCCGCTAGAGGACGGCTTTTTGGTGCCAGAAACCTACAAAGTGCCGCTTGGCGTAAACGAAGAGCAGCTAGCCGCGCACCTCGTAAATTTATCTAAAAAATCCCACGAAAAAACGGCTACCGAGCTACTGGGAAGCTACGACGAAAAGCGCTGGAGCGAGTATCTCGTCACGGCCTCGGTCGTGCAAAAAGAGGCGGCAAATGAGGACGAGATGCCACTCGTCGCCTCCGTCATCCAAAACCGCCTAAAAAAGGGCATGAAGCTGCAAATGGACGGCACCCTAAACTACGGACTCTACTCGCACGAGACGGTCACGGCCGAGCGCATACGAAGCGATAAAAGTAAATTTAACACCTATCTAAACGAAGGCCTGCCGCCAAGTCCCGTCTGTACCGTGGGTCTAGCGGCGATAAGGGCGGCGATAAGGCCGGCGCAGAGCGAGTTTTTGTACTTCGTTCGCGATAAAAAGACGGGCAAGCATAAATTTAGCGCAACGTACGAGGAGCACGTAGGCGCGATAAACTCCCAAAAATAGCGAGCCAAAAGGCGTTTTAATATAAATTTGGATAAGATTTTGCAAAATTTATTTAGGAGAAAAGATGAGCGACATCGTCTATACTAGAACCGACGAATCACCGCTACTTGCTAGCTATTCGCTGTTTCCGATCCTGCAGGCGTTTTTGCGCGCGGGCGGCATAGAGATAGAGCAGGCCGACATAGGGCTGGCTGCGCGTATCATCGCCGCTTTTAACGACAAGCTGCCGCCTGATCTGCGCGTGAGCGACGATCTGGAGATGCTGCGAAATTTGACGCAAGAAAATTGTGCGAATATCATCAAGCTGCCAAATATCTCGGCAAGCTTGCCTCAGCTAAACGCCGCTATCGCCGAGCTTCGCGCCAAAGGCTACGATCTGCCCCCATACCCGTCCGAGCCAAAAACGCCGGAGGAAAAAGACGCGGCCGCTAGATACGCCAAAGTGCTAGGAAGCGCGGTAAATCCGGTGCTGCGCGAGGGCAACTCGGACCGCAGATGCGTCGGTGCGGTAAAACGCTACGCCCGCGAAAATCCGTACAAAATCACTCCTTTTGAAAAAGACAGCAAAACCGAAGTCGCCTATATGAAGGACGGCGATTTTTACTCCTCTGAGCGCTCGGTTAGCTTTGAGGCGGATGAAAATTTACACGTCGAGTTTATCTCAAAAAGCGGCGAAAAACGCGTGCTAAAAGAAAAATTAGAGGTAGAAAAGGGCGACATACTCGACGCTAGCTTTATGAGCGCGAGCAAGCTGGACGCCTTTATAAAAGAGCAAATCGCGGACGCGAAAGCCAAAAATTTGCTCTTTAGCGTGCATCTAAAAGCCTCGATGATGAAGGTGAGCGATCCCGTGATTTTCGGGCATTTCGTGAAGATTTTTTTCGCGGAAGTTTTCGAGGAGTTCGCAGACGAGCTAAAAAGCGTAAACGTCAGCGAAAACAACGGATTAAAAGACATTTTTGCGCGGATTTTAAATTTACCGCAAGCTACGCAGGAAAAAATCAAAGCCAAATTTGAGGAAATTTACGCAAATAGGCCAAATTTAGCGATGGTAAACTCGGCTACCGGCGTTACAAATTTACACGTTCCTAGCGACATTATCATCGACGCTTCGATGCCCGCGATGATAAAAAACGGCGGCAAAATGTGGGACAAAGATGGTGCGCTCCGCGAAACCAAAGCTGTGATACCGGATAAAACCTACGCCGTCGTTTACGAGGCTGCGATCGCCGAGATCAAGGCAAACGGCGCGCTAGATCCCGCTAAAATCGGCAGCGTCTCAAACGTCGGACTGATGGCTAAAAAGGCCGAGGAGTACGGTAGTCACGATAAGACCTTTGTGATGAGCGAAGCTGGCGAGGCGCACGTGTTAAATGCAAAAGGCGAAATTTTATTTAAATTTGAGTTAGAAAAAGGCGATATATTTAGGATAACGCAGGTCAAAGACGTCGCCGTGCGAAACTGGGTCGAGTTAGCGCTAAAACGCGCGAAAATCACGGGGCAAAAGGCGATATTTTGGCTGGATGAAAACAGAGCTCACGACCGAGAAATACTAAAAAAAGTAAGAGCGCAGCTAGCAAGCGCGGGTACCGGCGGGCTTGATATAGAGATCATGTCTCCCGCGGCCGCTTGCAAAAAGTCGCTTGAGATCATGAGGAGCGGCGAGGACTGTATCAGCGTCACGGGCAACGTCTTGCGCGACTATCTGACCGATCTTTTTCCGATCTTGGAGCTTGAAACCAGCGCTAAGATGCTCTCTATCGTGCCTCTGCTAGAGGGCGGAAGTATCTTTGAGACGGGAGCCGGAGGTAGCGCACCAAGGCTCGCCGAACAGCTGCTGGAGCAAAATCACCTAAGCTGGGATAGCCTGGGAGAGTTTTTGGCTCTGGGCGCTAGTCTCGAGCAGTTAGCGGGATTTAAGCAAAGTCCCGAGGCGCAAATTTTAGCAGATACGCTAAACGCGGCCGTAGAGCGCTATCTAAAAGAAAACAAAGTTCCGCGGTTTGAAGTGGGGCAGCTAGATACGCGTACGAGCCATTTTTATATCGCGCTTTACTGGGCGAGCGAGCTTGCCGCTAGCGGCACGCAGCTAGGCGATAAATTTAAACTCGTCGCCCAAAATCTCGCGCAAAACGAGAGCGCGATAGTGGCCCAAATAAACGCGGCGCAAGGACGAAAGATCGATGCGGGCGGATACTATAAGCCGGATGATAAAAAGGCGAGCGCGGCGATGAGGCCGAGCGCGACGTTTAATCAAATTTTACAAAACCAAATTTTATAAAAAAGGAAAAAAATGAAAATTTCAGTTATCGGAGCCGGAAACGTAGGCGCGAGCGCGGCTAGCGCTATTTTGCTAAGAGGCATCGCAGACGAGATCGTACTGGTGGATATCTTTGGCGACGTGGCGCGCGCAAAGGCGATCGATCTATCTCAGAGCGCGGCGGTTTTTGGTCTTGATGTGAGCGTCGCTGGCGGGGATGATTTTGAGCTAGTTAAGGATAGCGACATCGTGGTCGTGACCGCCGGAAGCCCTAGAAAAGAGGGGCAGACTAGAGAGGACCTGCTGCTAAAAAACGCCGGCATCGTAAAAGGCACGGTGGAGAAAATCGCTAAATTTGCCCCAAACTGCGTCATCATAAACGTAACTAATCCGCTTGACGCGCTCACGTATCTAGTCTATAAAACTAGCGGTTTTGATAAAAGTAGGGTACTAGGTATGGCTGGCGAACTAGACTCTGCGCGCCTAAAATACGAGATCTCTCAAAAAACGGGACTAAAAAACAGCGCATTTAGCGCACACATCATAGGCTCTCATAACGACGATATGGTGGCGCTACAAAGCAACGTGAGTGTAGATCTGGGCGGCGAATTTGACGCGGTAGCGCAGGAGGCAAAAACGGGCGGCGCAAAGATAGTTAAGCTACTTGGCACGTCGGCATACTACGCTCCGGGGGCGGCTGCGGCTAAAATGTGCGAGGCGATAAAAACCGGCAGCGAGCAGTGGCTAAGCTGCTGCGTGATAGAGGGCGAGTGCGCAGGCGGCAGACTCGTTAAGCTAGGCAAGGGCGGCGTGCGCGAGATCAAGCAACCAAGCGCGGAGGAAAAAGCAGCGCTTGAAAAAGGCGAAGCCCAAACGGCTGCAAATATCAAATTTCTAAAAGAAAGCGGGGTAATCGCGTAGCTGATGTTTGTAAAATCCAAGATAAAAACGAATCAAATTTGCGCGCTATTTTTGGCGACTTTTATTTCAGGCTGCGCTAACGTTTCGCCAAGCGCTCCGAAAAATGAAGCCTCGGTCGCGACGCAGACAAGACAAAGCCAAACTCAGGCTGCGATGCTGGCGGAGAAAGGTCAAATTCAAGTTGCGACTTCGCTAGAAAAAGATAAAACCCAAAACTCGGGAAGCGACACGACGCAAAGCAAAGTCGGCGACCGATCTAACGTGAAAGAAAAAGCCCTGCTTGACCTTATACAAAAGTATGTAGGCAAAAGAGACGGCGGCGACTGCTCGGGCTTTGTGACGCTTATAAATAAAAAATTTAACCGAGACTTCTTTGACGAAAAGGAACTCGATAAATTTTATACCAAGCGCGGTTTAAAAAGCGAAGCTATGTTTAAGCTTTACTCTTATACACAACTGACGCTGCCGACGATATTACGCGA
>CAUUAH010000104.1:0-6324 GCA_963542985.1 uncultured Campylobacter sp.
GATGAGCGCTAGTCTCGTGGGCTCGGAGATGTGTATAAGAGACAGTGTCAAGAGTATGCGCAATAACAGGCAAAGGTCCGATGGTAGGCAACAACGTCAGTCACGCCAAAAACAGAACAAAAAGAAGGTTTTTGCCAAACCTAAGAACCATCCGCGTTACGCTAGAGGACGGCACTACGAGAAAGATCAAAGTAGCTGCTTCTACGCTAAGAACGATGAGAAAACAGTCACGCTAAATTTACCGCAAATTTGAGGAGTTATCTTTGTTTAAAAAGATTTTAAAATTCCTCAACTGGTCAAGTTCTGCCAAACCTCAAATCAACCTCAATACCGAACTTTACGAACAACTTCGCCCGTTTCGCCTACCGCTCATCTTAGTCGTTTTGATGATGATGATCGGAGCTATGGGCTACGTCACGATCGACGGTTTTAGCCTGATAGATGCGATTTATCAGGCCGGTATGACTTTTACGACCGTCGGATTTACCGAGGTCGCTCCTATTTCTCCGGCCGGCCGGATTTTTACTATCACTTTTATTTTGCTAGGCTTTGCCGTTTTTACGTTTTCTACGGGTTTGATGCTCGAAGTTTTAAAAAAAGGCGCGCTCGTAGCGATCATAAAGGAAAGACGAATGTTATATAAAATCGCAAGACTAAAAAACCACTTTGTCATCTGTTATCACAACCAATACACAATGGAATTAAGCCGTGAATTTAGGGAAAATCATATCCCATTTATCGTTATTGATCCGCGCGAGGATCTGCCGGAAATCGCGGAAAAATACAGGTATCCATACTATATCGTCTCTCAGCCGCACACGCAAACGGCACTTTTAAAGACGCATTTTTCAAGCGCAAAAGGCATGATCACGCTAAGTCCAAACATCGCTGACAACATCGCCCTTATCGCCACCGTAAGGCTATATGAAAAAGAGATCGGGCGTAAAAAGCCGTATTTTATAATGACAAACTCCGATAACCAAGACGATACCGAGCGCCTAAAAAAGCTCGGCGCAAATAGCGTCGTGAGCCCGTCAAAACTCGTTGCCCAGCGCCTTAGCGCAATGAGCGTGCGTCCAGATATGGAAAATTTGCTCGAGCAGTTTTTATACAAACAAGACTCTCCGATCGATATCGAGGAGATTTCGGTGCCTGATTATTCGTGGGTGCGCTTTAAACGCTTAAAAGAAACTAACCTGCGCAACATAACAAACGCCGACGTCGTTGGCATCAAAGACGTAAATAACAAATTTATCCCGATGCCAAAGGGCGACACGCTAATCGGCACTGGCACGAAGCTGCTAGTTATCGGCACTGGCGAGTCGATACGCCTAACTAAGCGCGTTATAAAAAGCAGGCATAAGCCAGAAGAGCTAAAATACGTTTAAATTTGAGCTTTACACGGCTTGTTCGGCTTAAATTTGCATCAAGTAACCACTTCAAATTTGACGCAAAAACAATTTGTCGACGCAATAAAATTTGATAAATTTAAGCTTGACGTAGGCTAGGTAAAATTTGCCAAATCACCCAGATACGGCGCATTTTTAACCCGCTCTTAAAATAATATTCGCTAAAATTAAATTAAAATTTAATCCATCAAAGGAGCAAATATGTTTCATGAAGACAGAGAGCTTATAACTAAGCTAAAAGGCACGAATGCGAGATTTACGTCGCTTTTCGACAAACACAACGACCTAGATGAAAAGATCGCAGAGATGCAAAAAGGCAATGTCTATAACGATGCCGAAGTGGATGCTCTAAAACGCGAAAAACTCAGACTAAAAGATGAAATTTACGCCTTTTTAGCCGAGTATAAAAAAGAAAATAATCTTTAATTTAATAGCGGCGGACGATGTGTTCCGCCATTTTGCTTCAAATTCTCTCAATTTTTATTTTTTATTAGCTAAAAATAGCGCCAAATTTGAAACGCAATTACATTGAAATTTTCTTTAAAACCCAAAAAACCGCCATTCCAATGCACAAAATAATAACCGCCCAAATATATTCCATCTTATTTCCTTGCCTAGTTTTTCCGAAGCTTAATTTGTTTTTCGTTTATTATAACACAAACTTATGGCTTTTCAGAAGAGCCGTGATTTAAGAGAAAATTCGCTAGAATTCATGAAAGTTTAAAAAGGATGGAAAATGGATGAGAAAAAGAGTGTTTTTATCAACCGCGAGCTTAGTTGGTTGCGCTTTAACTCGCGCGTTTTAGCTCAGTGCGAAAAGGTGTTGCCGCCGCTTGAAAAGCTAAAATTTATCGCGATTTATATGACTAATTTGGACGAATTTTACATGATCAGGATCGCGGGACTTAAGCAGCTTTTTGCCGCTGGAGTCGCAGCTAGCGGTAGCGACGGCATGAGCCCGCTCGAGCAGCTAAGAGAGATCAGAAAATACATAAAAGACGAACTCGCGCTCGTGGAAAAGCACTATAAAGACGCGCTAAAAGAGCTCGCGCAAAACGGGCTTTTTATGAAAAATTACGACGAAATCTTGCCTGAGCTTCGCGCCAAATGCGACGAGTATTTTTTCTCAAACATCTTGCCCGTCATCGTGCCTATCGCAGTTGACGCCACGCATCCGTACCCGCATCTAAACAACCTTAGCTTTAGCCTAGCCGTCAAGCTTGCCGACGCGGATAGCCCCGAGATCATAAAATTTGGCATGATACGTATCTCGCGCGTTTTGCCGAGATTTTTTCAGGCTAGCGACAACGTCTACGTGCCGATAGAAACGATCGTGCACCGCCATGCGGAGGAGATTTTCCCTGGTTACAAGCTGCTTAGCTCGGCGGCGTTTAGAGTCACGCGAAACGCCGACATCGTCATCGAGGAAGAAGAGGCGGATGATTTTATGATGATCCTCGAACAGGGGCTAAAGCTACGCCGAAAAGGCGCGTTTGTGCGCATGCAGATACAAAAGGACGCCGATGCCGAGATAGTCGAGTTTCTAAACTCGCACATGAAGATTTTTTATAAGGATATCTACGAGTACACCGTCCCGCTCACGTTAAATTCGCTCTGGCAAATCGTGGGAAATAAAGAATTCTCGCACCTTTGCCTGCCGCCGTACGCGCCAAAGACATTGCCGCCTTTTAGTAGCCATCTCTCGATGTTTGACGTCATCGACAAAGAAGACGTGCTAGTCGTGCATCCGTATGAGAGCTTTGATCCCGTCGTGCAGTTTATTAGAGAGGCGAGCAAGGATCCGCGCGTGATCTCGATCCGCATGACGCTCTACCGCGTCGATAAAAACTCGCCTATCATCCAGGCACTCATCGACGCCGCAAACGACGGCAAGCAAGTAACCGTGATGGTCGAGCTAAAGGCGAGGTTCGACGAGGAAAACAACCTGCACTGGGCAAAGGCTCTAGAGGACGCCGGCGCGCACGTGATATACGGCATCACGGGCTTTAAGGTGCACGCAAAAGTGAGCCAAGTTATCCGTCAAGAGGGCAGCAAGCTCAAATTTTACATGCATCTCTCCACGGGCAACTATAACGGCGGCTCGGCTAAAATTTACACCGACGTGAGCTATTTTACGAGTAGGGCGGAGTTTGCGAGCGATACGACGACGTTTTTTCACATACTTTCTGGTTTTTCTAAAAACCGCCGCCTCCAGACGCTTTCTATGTCGCCGATGCAGATAAAAGAGCGCGTGCTAGAGATGATAAAGACCGAGACCGCGCACGGCGAGCACGGCAGGATCGTAGCAAAGATGAATGCGCTAGTAGATAGCGACATCGTGGACGCGCTAGTTAAGGCAAGTAGCGCAGGCGCGAGGATCGATCTCATCGTGCGCGGCATCTGCTGCGTGCGTCCGGGCGTGAAGGGCCTAAGCGAAAATATCCGCGTGAGATCGCTCATCGGCAAATACCTTGAGCATGCGAGGATATTTTATTTTAGGCATGCCGAGCCTCAAATTTACATCGCTTCCGCCGACTGGATGCCGCGAAATCTCGAGCGCCGCCTAGAGCTCATGACGCCGATAATCGATAAAAATTTACAAGAACGCTTGCTCGAGTTTTTGCGATTACAGCTTAGCGATAACGAGCTGGCGTTTGAGCTGCAAAACAGCGGTGAATACGCCAAGGTAAGGCCAAAAGAGGGCGACGCGCGTATAAACTCGCAAGAGGTGCTTGAAGAATACGTTAGCGGGATATATAAGGCGACGAAAAAGGATACCGATAAGGGTAAGAGCGAGCAGATGGTGGCGAAACTGCTAAAAGAAAGTTAAGCTGCTTTTGGGAAGGCTTGTCTCGCGAGCGCTTTTCCGAGATTTTGCAAAATTTTGCTCCGCAGACTATATGCCTAGCGCACGCTCAATTTTGCTTCAAAACTCGAAAAATCGTCTCGCGATACTTCACCTTATTGTTCTTTATTTAAATTTGAAGTCAAATTGTTAGATTTCGGCTTCAAAATTTACTCGCCGAGACCCGCACCTTGATGTTGCCAAAATTTGACTCACAAATTTGCAGAAATCTCCGCATGTCACGAATTTTACTTCGCCGAGCTTTTTGTCGTAAGCATGTCGGACAAAATTTGAAAAACACCAAAATACGCCAAATTTAAGGGATAAAATGAACTCTTTCGATGCCTTTTTCTCTGGTTTTTCGCTCGGACTATCGCTGATCCTTGCTATCGGAGCGCAAAACGCCTTCGTGCTAAAACAAGGCATCAAAAAACAGCATATTTTCCTAGTTTGCGCTATCTGCGCGCTTAGCGACGCCGCACTGATTTTTGCGGGCGTGTCGGGGTTTGGCTACGTGGTAGAGCGCTATCCCGTCATCAAAACCGCCGCGCTTTGGGGTGGATTTGTATTTTTGAGCATTTACGGGCTACGCAGTCTTTATAGCGCGTTTAGCGCCTCGCATGTGCTAACAGCCGGCGGCGAGGAGGCGCACGGAGCGGCTAAAACCGTGCTTCTAACGCTAGCTTTTACGTGGCTAAATCCGCACGTTTATCTTGACACGGTCGTGCTTCTTGGCTCGGTTTCTACGAAATTTGGTGAGAGCGCAAGACTTTTTGGCGCGGGTGCGATGTGCGCGTCGTTTGCGTTTTTCTTTTTGCTCGGATACGGAGCTAGATTTTTTGCGCCGCTGTTTTAAAAGCCCGCCGCGTGGAAAATTTTGGAGTTTTTCGTCGGTGTTACGATGATAGCGCTTGGCGCGATGCTGGTGATCGGCTAGTGAGGGCGTTTAAATTTGACGACCAAATTTATGTAGTTTTGTTGCGCTGTTTTTATACCCCGTTGGCTAAACTTTGCTAAAATTTAAGTAAATTTACAAGAAAAGGAAAAGATGAACGACCAAATTTACATAATCGGCGACGTTCACGGCTGTTATAAAACCCTCTGCGCACTTATAGATCGCTTGCCGCGCGGCACTGATTCTAAAATTTGCTTCGTGGGCGACCTGATAGACCGCGGAAATGGTAGCTTTGAGGTCGTGCAGCTAGTGATGCAGCGCGGTTACGCAGCTGTAATGGGCAATCACGAATACCGCCTTTTGCAACACAAGGACGCATTTTTGCGTGGCGAAATGCCTAACGATCCGCGCTGGTTTTTCCTCAACGGCGGCGCGCAGACTTTTGCATCCTACGCCAAAGCCAGCTGCACGGAAAAGCTCGCGCACATAGAGTTTTTATCAAATTTACCGCTTTATTTGGAATTTGACAAGTTTAAAAACGTGCAAGGCAGGCGGCTCGTCGTATCGCACTCGGCGGTCGGGCGGATGTGGCCGCTGCGCAGCTTGGACGGCGATAGTGCGGCGGAGTTTAGGCGACACGTGCTTTGCGGTAGAGGCGATTTTAGCCAAAACGATGGCGTCTTTAACGTCTACGGCCATACGCCAATCGCTGAGCCTGATATCACGGAATTTGGCGCAAATATCGACACGGGCTGCGTCTATAAGCATGATTTTGGCCATCTTTGCGCGCTTGAGTTTCCGAGCATGCGAGTCTTTATGCAGGAAAATATCGAGGAAGGCGGGTAAGGCTATTGGGCTAAAATTTCATCGTAGCTTTCTTTGATATTAACTATTTCATTATCTACAAAATTACAACTTAGGCACAAAATTTTACCATTTGAAAACATGTTTCTGATATGTGCCGCCAGGATGCCTGCATCTTTGTCGTTTGGGCAAGGTATCCTGAAAATGACTTCTGTTTCTATATCGTCTACAAAATTTGTTTTTTTGTTTAGATTTTGATATAAATTTCTTGTTGTGATTCTGACTGCAGAGCCATAGTACTTGCCGTCAAGCGTATACTCTGCTAGCGTTTTTATTAAGCCGCCTTTTATATCAAAGATAGAAGCAAAATC
>CAUUAH010000105.1:0-6210 GCA_963542985.1 uncultured Campylobacter sp.
CTACACGCGTAAGATCGTCGGCAGCGTCAGATGTGTATAAGAGACAGTCTTTGACGCGTGCCTTAGATTTGCCACATTTTTAGAAAAAGGGGGCGTAAAGGAGCTACAAATTTATCTTGACGACGCGTTTAAATTTTACGTCGCATTTTTCGGCTCGCTTTTGGCGGGCGCCGCGCCTTGCGTGCTGGCAAAGCCGATCTATGAGGCAAATTTGACCGCCGTAAACGACGAAAATTTTTTAAATTTTCTTGCAAACGAGCCCTCAAAGAGGCTTAAATTTGACCCACAAGCTAAATTTTATCTGCAGACTTCAGGCTCAAGCGGCAAAAGCAAGATGATAGAAAAAACGCTCGCGCAGATGATAAAAGAGGGCGAGTATCTAGCGGGCGAGCTAAATTTTAGTAGCCAAAATACCTTTTTTTCGAGCGTTTCGCACAGGCACATGTTTGGGCTTACGTTTAAGGTCTTTTTGCCGCTGGTGCTGGGCGCGCGCGTCATCGCGGACGAGCTAAACTATCCAGAGGCGATTTTGGGCTTAAACCTTGCAAATCACGTATTTATCGCTAGTCCGGTGCTACTTAGGACTCTAACTCAAAGCCCTGCCGCTAGCGCGCTAAAAGGCCTAAGCGGGATCGTAAGCGCTGGTTCGCCGCTAAAAAAGGAGCTAAGAAGCGAGCTAGGCAAAATCTGCGACGCGCGGATCATCGAAATCTACGGCAGCACGGAAACTGGCATAGTGGCTAGGGACGAGGGGTGCGGACTTAGGCTATTTGACGCGGTGAATGCCGGGCTAGACGGTAGAGGCGCGCTAAACGTCAGCTCGCCTTGGTGCGAGTTTTTTCAGACTAACGATGCGGCTAGCATCGACGAGGGCCGCCTCTCGCTACAAGGCAGGATAGATCGTATAGTTAAGCTAAACGACAAGCGCGTGAGCCTGGAGAGCATCGAGGCAAAGTTGCTAGAAAGCGGCTTGCTCGCGGACTGCTACTGCGCGCCGCATCCGAAATTTAAACGCATCGCCGCGCTTTTGCAGCTTAACGGCAAAGGGCTTAAAAAATTTAGAAAAATCGGCAAAAAAGGCGTGGTAGCCGAGCTAAAAGAGCTTTTGAAGCTCGAGTTTAAAAACAGCGTCCGATACTTTAAAATCGTGGAAAAAATGCCGCGAAATCAGCAGGGTAAATTTGAAAAAAGCGAATTTGAAAACGCGCTATTTGCTAGTCCCAAGCCCGTCTGGAGCGGCGGGCGCGTAAACGAAGCGGGCGAAATTTGCGGCGGTCAAATTTGCCAAAACGGCCAAAATTTGGAGAGTGGTTTAAGCTGCGGCACAAACGATAACAGCGTCAAATTTGACGAAAACGGCGATCGGCTCGAAAAGCACGCGCAAAAATACGAATTTAGCGCTATCATGCACGCAGGGCTTGAGATTTTCGAGAGCCACTTTCCAAATTTACCGCTGCTACCGGGATTTATGCAGCTTGACTATGTCTTTGAGCTAGCTAGCGGCGTAGGTATCGACGTTAGCGGCGCTAGCACGGTTGAAAATCTAAAATTTATGAAGTTTGTAAGACCGGGCGATTTGCTCCTAGTTTGTTTTGAAAAACGCGGCGGCAAGCTTTATTTTGAGCTATTTTGCAACGGCGAAAAGTGCTCGACGGGCAGGGCAGCGCTTTGAATAAATTTGCGTTTTTGGTGTCTTTTTACAATCATCCGCAAAATATCAAAGCCTTGATCGCCGCGCTAAAAACCTACGACCTGCCCGTTATCATCGTGGATGACGGCTCAGACGAGGCGAGCAAGCAAATTTTGGCGGAGCTTGAGCGGACGGAGGGGATCTTGCTACTCACGCGCGAGCAAAACGGCGGCAAGGGCATCGCGATGAAGGACGGGTTTAAATTTGCTCTAAATCGCGGTTTTAGCCACGTTTTGCAAATCGACGCCGATTTTCAGCACGACGCGGCGCTCATCGGCGAGTTTTTGCGCGAGAGCGAGGCGTATCCGCAAAGCATCGTATGCGCAAATCCTATCTACGGCGATGATGCACCAAAATCTCGCGTCCACGGCAGGAAAATCACGAATTTTTGGGTCGCGATAAATACGCTAAGCCTTGGCATCAAAGACGCCATGTGCGGTTTTCGCGTTTACCCTTTAGAGCAGCTTAAAAAAGCGGCGGCAAAAAGCAAGACCAATAGAATGGAATTTGACATCGAAATCCTCGTAAATGCCGCTAGGCAGGGCATCGACGTGCGCTGGATCGATACCTATGTGCGCTACGAAAATGGCGGCGTTTCGCACTTTAAGATGTTGCGCGATAACGCGCTAATCAGCCTCATGCATGCAAAATGCTTCTTTTCTCTGCCCAAATTTATGCTCTGTAAAATTTGGCGAGCGTGCGGGGCAAATTTGAGCGAAAAGACGCGCGACGAGCCTCGTAAATTTGACGCAGAGTCCGTCAAAAGCAGCGATAAAAACGGGGTAAACGCTCAAATTTCCGTAGAGCCTAAGGAAAACGGCGTCAAATTTGACGGTGCGACAAATGAAGCAAGCAAGGCGCAAACGACGTTAAATTTAAGCAAAAGCACAAATTTTAAAGTCGGCGCAAACGACGCTCAAAATTTAAAAAAACCGCAAGAAAACGCCGAGCAAAATCTATGGTGGAAAAAGCAGGAAAGAGGCGGCGCGTTTTTTTTGAGGCTTAGCCTATTTTTAGCGCAAATTTTGCCTGAGTTTGCGCTCAAGCTTATCGTTAAAATCGTGGTTTGGTTTTATTATATTTTTTCAAAAAACGAGCGCGAAAACATCGCAGCATTTAGGCAAAATTTAAGCGTTTTTGCCGGCTCGCAGACGCTAAAAGGCACTAGCGTTTTTAGCCATTTTGAGGCGTTTGGCGGCGCTATTTGCGATAAATTTAGAGTCTGGAAAGGCAAGATCAAAGATAGCGAGCTAGAAATCATTGATCTAGAGCGTATAAAAAGCGAGCTAATCGGCGCGCAAAAGGGGCAAATTTTGCTCACGGCGCACCTTGGAAACGTCGAAATTTGCAAGGCTCTGGGCGCGCGGGTCGATGGCTTTAGGATGGTGATTTTGGCTTACGACAAAAACTCGCGCGAGTTTAACGAGGTGCTAAAGCGCATCAGCCAAAACGACGGTAGCGTGCGTATGATGCTGGTCAATGAGCTCGACGTTGCCGCGATGCTGGAGCTAAAAAATATCGTCGAAAGCGGCGAGCACATCGGCATAATGGGCGACAGGACGCCTCTTGGCGGCGATAAGGCCGCGCGCGTAAAATTTCTAGGCAAGGAGGCGAGCTTTAACTACGGTCCGTACTTGATCGCGGGGATTTTGGGCGTAAAGATAAGCTCGTTGTGGTGTCAAAAGATTGATGGTAAATTTAGGATCGAGCTCGTACCGCTGGCAAGCGCCGTAAAGCTGGGGCGAGATAAAGCCGCCGCAGCGCGCGAATATCTACAAATTTACGTCCGCGAGCTGGAAAATCGCTGCAAGCAAACGCCTACGCAGTGGTTTAATTTTTTTGATTTTTGGAGATGAGATGATATCAAAATCAGTCGCGCTAAAGGCGCAGTTTTACGACGTGGACAGTATGAACGTCGTGTGGCACGGCAACTACGTGAAGTATTTCGAGACGGCTAGGTGCGCGCTACTGGAGGAGATAGGCTACGACTACGAGGCGATGAGAGCGGACGGTTACGCATATCCGATCGTAAAAATCGAAGCAAAATATATTAAGCCCGTGTTTTTCGGCGATGAGATCGAGGTAGAGGCGACGCTAAAGGAGTGCGAGTGCTTTCTAAAGATCGGCTACGTCGTCAGAAACGCAAAAACAGGCGAGACGCTGTGTACGGGCACGAGCTCGCAAGCGGCCGTGGATATGCGCGCGATGCAGACGTGCTTTGAGATCCCGCAAGAGTTACAAAATGCAATAAAAAGGTATATAAAT
This sequence comes from uncultured Campylobacter sp., assembly GCA_963542985.1. Lineage (GTDB taxonomy): Bacteria > Campylobacterota > Campylobacteria > Campylobacterales > Campylobacteraceae > Campylobacter_A. The sequence goes on from CAUUAH010000105.1 coordinate 3,956, forward strand.
GAAAAAAATAGCAATAATTTTTAGTTTGGCTGCGAGCCTAATGGGGCTTGATTTTAACGAGATAAAATCTCAAATCAAAACGCAAAATATCAGCGGCGATTTCACTCAGACGAAGTTTTTGAGCGGCTTTAACGTGGAGTTTAAAAGCTACGGCAAATTTGAACTCAGCCAAAGCGAACTACTCTACGACACGTTAAGCCCGATCGCGGTTAGTATCGTCATAAACGAGCGCGGTATCTTTCAAAAAAGCGGCAACGAGCTCATAAAAATCGATCAAAATTTTGATAAAAAGCTCTTTTTATCCATCATAAAGCTCGATAAATCCGAGCTTGAGAAGGAATTTATCTTTAAAATCTCAGGCGATAAAAACAACTGGAAGATCGAGCTAACGCCCAAAAACGTGCTGCTAAAGCAGATCTTTACGCGTATTTTGGTCGGAGGCGATAAATACGTCAAAAAGATCGTGCTAAACGAGGTTAGCGGCGATAAAACGGTAAATGATTTTTACAACGTAAAATGAAAAAATCCGCGCGTTTTTTTATCTTTTTAGCAGCGTTTTTAGCCGCGCTCGCCGTTTGTATTTTGAGCGCAAAAAAGATAAACGCGGATATTTTTTCTCTCGTAAATTTTGAAAACTCTACCGAGCAAACAGCGCTAAAATCGATGCTTGATAGCGCTTCGGGCGAGTTTTTGCTGGCTTCAAATTCGCCTGAGTTTTTAGAGAAAAGCGAAAATTTAGCCATACAAAGCGGAGTTTTTGAGGAGTTTGCCGCAAAGCAGGACGTAAATTTAACCTCGTATCTAGCTCAGCTAAACGCCCTAAAAATCGCGCTTTTAAACGAGCAAACCTATGAGCTTTTAGTAAAAGACAAAAACGAGTTTTTCAAACAAAGCGCGCAAAATTTATTTAATCAATTCGCCTTTAAGCCGCTTAACGCGAAAGATGATTTTTTCGCCCTAAGCTCGCACATGAGCCTGGATGGCTCAAAAATCAGCCTAAATTTGTCAAATTTGATGCTAGAAGCTGTGCACGAGGGTGGGAAATTTTACCTTGTAAAAGCGCGCCTTAAACCAGGCTACGAACCGCGAAATTTGATCAAATTTTATGAAAGTATACGCGAGCTCGCGGCGCAGGACGGAGCGCAGGCTTACACTAGCTGCGGCGCGCTATATGGAGCCTACGGAAAAAAGGGTGGCGACAAGGAAAGCGCCTCTATGAGCGCGGTTTCGCTTAGCCTTTGCGCCATTTTTTTGCTGCTAGCGTTTAAAAATTTTCGCATTTTTTGCGTCGTTTTCGTCGCGATTTTCGGCTTTGCGTGCGGGCTTGCGGCTTCGCTTTTGATCTACGAGAGCCTTAGCGTCATGGTCGTGGTTATCGGCACGAGCTTGGTCGGGCTGATGTTTGATTTTGCGCTACACTGGCTGGGTAAAAATCAAAACGCGCCCGTGGCGGCCGCGAGCGTGCGTCCGATGCTTAAAATTTTCCTGCTCGGACTTTGCATCACGATGAGCGGATACGGCGTTTTTGCCTTTTCGTCGCTTGAGTTGCTGCGCCAAACCGCGCTATTTTCGCTATTTACGCTGCTTGGGGCGTTTTTATTTACCTATTTTTGCTTGCCTTTTATCTTTGAGGGCGCGACGTTTTCGCAAAGCGCCGCGTTTTCAAGGTTTTTTGATAAATTTGCGGGATTTTGCGAGCGCGCGGCGGGAGCGGTAAATTTAAAAATTTTACTCGCCGCATTTGCGCTTTGCGCGGGATTTTTGGCGCTAAATTTTAAAAGCCTAAGCGCGCCCGAGCAGATCAAAGACTACGCAAACTCGCCCGCGCAGCTGCTGGAGCAGTCTAAAAAGATCAGCGAGATAACGGGCGCCGCGCCGCAAAACTCCGTCATCGTGCTAAAGGGCGGAGACGATCTAGTCGGCGATGAAAAGCGGCTAATGCGCGAGCTAAAGCAGGCAAATCTCGTCAAAGACTACGCTTCTGTTTCTAAATTTATCCTAAGTCTGGCCGAGCAGGAAAATGTAAAAAATATCTTTAGGCAAGCCGCGCAGGACGAGGAAATCTTTAAAATTTACGCACAGTTTGGCTTGTCCGCCGAGCTAGTAAAATCCGAGCTAGAAAAGATCGCTAACGCCAAAACTATCGGCGCTAGCGAGATTTTAGAATTTGACGCGGCAAAAAATTTGACGCGATTTTTACCGAGTAAAAACAGCAGCGCGGTGTATGCTGAGAGGCTTGAAAGCGGCGCAAAAAC
>CAUUAH010000106.1:0-6203 GCA_963542985.1 uncultured Campylobacter sp.
TGACTCGTCTCGCCGCACGAAAAGGTCAAAGTGAATAAAATTAATGTGTATTTTCGTAACATTTAGTCTTTTTAGCGTTATATTTTACTTTGACTTGCTCTCAAATTTGACTGTCAAATTTGAGATAATGTTACATATTTACACATAAATTTGAAATTTATTGCAAAAAGTCGAAACATTTTCACGCAGCCGCTTTTTTATGAATTATAATTGCACCTAGCTGAATTAGCTAATCTTTTAAAAAGGATCACAGATGAAAATTAAGTTACTTTCCGCACTGCTTCTTTCTTGCGCGCTGGCTGGAAGCGCTTTTGCCGCAGGTAAAACCTACACGATCAAATTCGCCCACGTCGTGGCCGCCTCTACACCAAAAGGCAAGGCTGCGGACTTTTTTGCCAAACGAGTCGGCGAGCTTAGCGGTGGAGCGATCAAAGTCGAGGTATATCCGGCCGCATCGCTAATGGACGACGATAGGGTTTTTGGAGCGCTAAAGCTTGGCAACGTACAGATGGCGGCGCCTAGTTTTTCTAAATTTACGCCGATAGTGCCGCAGTTTCAGCTTTTTGACTTGCCGTTTATCTTTAGAGACAACGCCCATCTTTACGCTGTTCAAGACGGTGAAGTCGGACAAGCTCTAAAAGATATGATCGCTAAAAAAGGATTCATCGCGCTTGATTTTTGGGATGCAGGATTTAAGCACTTTAGCTCGAGCAAAAAGCCTATCGTAGAGCCTGCGGACGCTAAGGGACAAAAATTCCGCATCCAAAGCTCAAAAGTGCTTGAAGAGCAGATCAAAGTCGTGGGCGGCAACCCGCAAGTATTGCCGTTTTCAGAGGTTTATCCGGCCCTTCAACAAGGCGTAGTCGATGCGACGGAAAACCCGCTGTCAAACTTCTACAACTCCAAATTTTACGAGGCGCAAAGCTCTTTAACGCTCTCTAGTCACGGATATTTGGGCTACCTAGTCGTTTTTAGCGAGAAGTTCTGGAAAGGCTTGCCTGATGACATGAAAGCGCACATAAAACAAGCTCTAAGCGAAGCTACGACTTACGAGCGCGAAGAGACGGCCAAGGAAGAAGAGCATATTTTAAGTGAGCTTAAAAAATTCGCAAGCGAGACTAAAAAGCTTGAGATCATCGAGCTAAACGCCGATCAAAAGGGCAAATGGGCGGAGGCTATGAAGCCGATTTATCCAAATTTCTACAACGCGATCGGTCAAGATTTGATAGAAAAAACGATAAATACGAAGTAGGACTTTATGGGTAAATTTTTTGAGATTTTAGATGTCGGCATCGCCTCGGTAAACAAAACCGTAGCGGTGCTAGGCATCGCCGCAGGCACGCTGCTAGCCTTTGTTAACGTCGTGATGAGGTATTGCTTTAACACGGGCTGGTCGTGGGCGGGCGAGCTAACCAACTACCTTTTTATCTGGTCGGCATTTTTTGCCGCAGCATACGGCTTTAGAAAGGGCATTCATATCTCGGTTACGATTTTGATCGAGAGATTTCCGCCCATCGTCGCAAAGGCCTATCTCATCTTTGCAAATATACTAACGACGGCATTTTTGATGTTTATCGTAGTTTATAGCGTGCAGTATCTGCAGGTGATGATCGAGCTTGATTTCATGAGCGTGGATCTAGGCGTGCCGCAGTGGATACCTATGCTGGTGCTTCCGATCGCTTTTTTAGGAGCTAGCTACCGCGCCGGAGAGAAAATTTTCCAGATCGCTATGACGCCGGCCGATAAGGTCATCGTAAATAATGAAGCCGAGATGATACGCGACTCGGTCAAGAAAAGCTAAGGAGAGCCTATGACCATCGCATTTTTATTCATCTCGCTGTTTGGTCTCATGCTTATAGGCGTTCCGGTCGCCGTTTCGCTTGGAGCTAGTACAGTTTTAACGATGCTGCTTTTTACCGATCTTGACGTCGCGGCGATGCCTCAGCTCATCTTTGACGGTATCAATAAATTTGCCCTCATGGCGATCCCGATGTTTATCCTAGCCGGAAATTTACTGAGCAAGGGCGGCTCTGCTAGACGCATTATAGATTTTGCTAAATCCATGGTCGGACACCTACCGGGCGGCCTACCGATGAGCGCGATATTTGCGTGCGTGATATTTGCCGCGGTTTCTGGTAGCTCGCCTGCTACGGTCGTGGCAATAGGCTCTATCATGTTTGTTGCGATCAAAGAAGCGGGCTATCCGAAAGAATACGCCGTGGGCGGCATCACGACCGCAGGCTCGCTAGGCATTTTGATCCCGCCTTCGGTTGTTATGATCGTTTACGGCGTGACGGCCGAGGTCAGCATCGCGCAGCTATTTATGGCGGGCGTGGTGCCGGGGCTGATGCTAGGCGGTATGATGATAGCGCAGACTTATATCGGAGCAAAGAGGCTTGGATTTAAAGCTACTACGCCCGAGCCTTGGAGCGAGCGGATAAAAAAATTTTTTAGAGCATTTTGGGCGCTGTTAATCGTAGTAGTCGTTATCGGCGGTATCTACGGCGGCATTTTTACACCGACAGAGGCTGCGGCGGCGAGCGCGATATATGCGCTGATTATTTCGCTATTTGTCTATAAAGATATCAAATTTAAAGACCTATGGGACATCTGCCTAGAGTCTGCTATCACGACGGCTATGATATTTTTCATCATCGCAAACGCAGTCGTATTTGCATACCTGCTAACTAGCGAAAACATCCCGCAAACGATAGCAGATAGCATCCTAGCCGCAAATATCGGCAAGATAGGCTTTTTAATCATCGTAAACATCCTACTTTTCATCATGGGACAGTTTATGGAGCCATCATCGGTCGTGATGATCATGGTGCCGCTGCTGCTACCGATCGCAACCGCGCTAGGCGTGGATCCGGTACACTTCGGTATCCTACTCATCGTAAATATGGAAATCGGCATGATCACGCCGCCGGTCGGGCTAAATTTATTCGTCGCCAGCGGCCTAACGGGCATGAATCTAAAAGACGTCATCGTCTCATGCTTGCCGTGGACATTGACGCTATTTATCGGGCTCGTTTTGGTGACCTATATCCCGGAAATCTCGCTTTGGCTACCGAGGCTGATGTACGGAGGTTGATTTAAATTTGCAAATTTACGGCGACTCGCGTGAGCTTATAGGGCTCGGCGACCTGCCGTAAATTTGACGCTCTTCTTCAAATTTCATCAAATTTACGCTCAAATTTGACTGATCTAATTTCTAAATTTTAACTCGGCGCAAACGGCTAAATTTAGCCGCTCTCAAAGCCTCGTTAAAGCTCGCCTGCTGTATCATAACCGAAAAACAAAAGAGGGCAGTCATGTACCGCGTCAAACTGCATATTTGTTTAACCCAGGATATAAAAAATAAGCTTGAGCAATACAGAAATATCCCGCCCAGACCGCGCTTTGAGCACAAATTTGAGATTCTACAAAGCATTTGCGACATCCCCGCACCCATCCCAGACGAGCACCAGTACCTAATCATCGCAAGCGAGAACTGCGGATCAAATTTACCCGAGCTAAAAAACCGTATCGGCAAAAACGGTTTTTTGGCGATTTACGCGAGGGATGCGGACAAGATAACGGGCGAGCAAAAACAAATCGCCGACGAAATTTGGCTAGAAAGCGCAAATTTAGACGATTTTTACTTTGAAAAAGCGCTAAATTTGATCGCCGAGCGCAAAGAGGCGTGGCTACAAAAAACGTGGTTGCAGACGATGATAAACTCGTCTCCGGATATGATCTGGTTTAAGGATATGGACGGACTGCACCTAGAGGTAAACGACGCCTTTTGCGAGGTCGTAGATAAGCAAAAAGACGATGTTCGCGGTAAAGATCACTACTATATCTGGAATATCCCAAAAGAAGTCTATGAGCAAACGGGCTACGTCTGCGTCCAGACCGAGGACGACGTCGTAGCCGCGCGCAAAACCTGCCTGCTGGACGAAGAGGTGATGAAGGCAGACGGCAATCTAAGCAAGCTAAAAACGTATAAAACGCCGATATTTGACGGAGAGACGATCATCGGTACCGTAGGCATCGCTCGCGACGTGACGAAAGAGTACGAGTATCTACAAAATATCGAACATCTAGCCCACTACGACCAGCTCACGGGGCTAGCTAACCGCAACCAGCTGGACGCATTTTTAGACAAGCTAAAAACCACACATATGAGCATACTTTATATGGATTTAGACCGCTTTAAGCAGGTAAACGACGAGCATGGGCACCAAGCGGGCGACAAGGCTCTAGTTGCGATCGCAGAGTTGATAAAGGAGATTTTTAACGACGCGATAAACGTACGAATAGGCGGGGACGAGTTTATCTCGATATTTACCGACGGCGCGAATATGCAAAGCATAGCGCCTCGCGTGCAAATTTTGATAGACCGATTTTTTAAAATTTGTCAAGAAAATCCGCTATTTAGCGGACTATCCGTAAGCGCGGGCATAGCAGAGGGCCAGATCGGGCACGGCTCGTTTGACCTGCTACTTCAGCGTGCCGACGATGCTCTTTATAAGGCTAAACACGCGGGCCGCGGCACCTACTGCATAAATCCCTGGGAGGACTTTGAGCAAAAATAAATTTTGCTAGCGGTTGCCGATCGGTAGCGATGTGGCACGAATTTACGGCGACCCGTCAGCATCTATGCGCCTTGACGGCCGACCGTAAATTTGATACCACTTCTTATCTTTTACTCTAAATTTTCCTCAAATTTTGCCGATATAGTTAAAAAGCCAAATTTTAAAAGGATTTTAGATGATAAGCGGCATAAACGGATTTAACGCAAACGTAAATTATGATTTTAGTAGCTCTCATGGGCAAAATTTAAAGACGCATGAGGAAAAAGAGGTAGCGAATTTAGCACCAAATTTGACGGCACAGATTAATTACGATACAGTAAATCCAAGCGAATTAGACTACGACCAACTAAAAATTTGGGCAGACAAGGTTGATCCAAGTAAGCTAACCGGTAAAAATTTAAGCATGTGGCTGGGTGCGAAAATGGAGTTTGATAAGGTGGAGGACGGATGGCGTAAGGAACTCGGACTAAAGCCCGGCGAGCCAGTAGCCGTAAGGAGGATATTTTCGCTAAGCGGCTACACTAAGGACGATAAAGTCAGCGTCTGGGGCAAAATAAACGGACTTGACTCATCGGTAAGTAAAGAAAAAGCCGCCGAGCTAAAAAGCTTCATCGACAGCACAAGGGTTTTGATCGCGCACGCGGGCGATCCGTCCGATATATTTAGGCAGGACGTCTTTAGCGTGGATAAGTTTTTGAGTAAATTTAATGTGGATCTGGGCGGGTTTGGCTTAGGGCTCGTGCGTAGCGGTAGCGGTCTGATAATGGACGCCGAGGCCTCGAAGCTGCTGGATTCAGATATGAGCGAGGAGGAGTTTAAAGATAAATGGCTCGAGTATGCAGCAAATAAAATCCTAGGCGAATACGCAAACGTCAAAATTTCGCTCAAGGACGGCACGCTAAATTTCGACCAAACGCCCGCAAAAGAGCGCATTACGCTTCTGGGGCAAGAGATAGAAGATCGCGTGAGCTACGCGGACGAAGCGAGCAAAAAAGAGTTTTTTAAATTTCTAAAAGACGTATTTAAAAACGGCGAGAGTATCGGGGGCGTGCTGCAAAAAATCGCTCTAAAAAAGAGCGACTTTGACAAAACAGTCAAAGAAGAAGCACAAAAAGACGCCGCAGAAGAAAAGAAATTTAAACCTATACAGGCTACTAGCAAAAGCCAAACCTATGTTTATAAGGATATAAAGCGCGAGTTTTTCGAGAAATTTATCAAAGCCGAGCAGGAAAAAGGAACGGATGTAACCAAGCTTTTAGAAGCTCTAAATAAAATCCGAAAGCTAGATATAAATGCGTAAATTGCAAGACATCAGCCGCTAAAATCATCAAAAGCGGGATAAATTTGTATATCGGCGCAAAGCCTGTTTAAATTTAACTGAGCCTACGCAAAACGGCCGTCTCGCCTTACTCAATATTTAATCTAAATTTGATTACGAGTCAAATTTACGCTCCAAATTCGGCCTGCCGGCAATTTGCCTCGCAAAGCCGAACTTGAGCGCAAATCACATCTCGTAGCTATCTTCTTCGTCTTCGTCGCCGTATTCGTAGTCGTTCTCGTCGTAGTTGTAGCTGTATTCTGTCTCTTATACACATCTGACGCTGCCGACGATCTTACGCGTGT
>CAUUAH010000107.1:0-6133 GCA_963542985.1 uncultured Campylobacter sp.
CACGCGTAAGATCGTCGGCAGCGTCAGATGTGTATAAGAGACAGAATAAAGCATAGAAGTTTATTATCAAGCCTGCAAAAAGCGCGCAAATTTAGTTATAATAACTCTCAAATTTAAGCAAAGGAATAGCCGTGAACGAACCCCAGATCGCTAAAACGCCCCAAGACGTCGTCGCTCTACTCATCGAAAAAAGGAAAGAATTTAACGATCCGAAAGAATTTATCGTATCGTTTGGCAAGGACGAACTGGGCGAGTTTGAAAAGCTAAACGGCGATATGGATATGAAGGTCGGCGACCTGCTTAGTATGAGCCAAAGCGTGGGAAGCTCGGTCGGCGAGTCGCTAAAGTCGGTCAAAAAATACTCCGCCGAGCTCATCAAGGCAAGCGACAAGATAAAAGAGGGCGGACTGGGTGCGAAATTTATAAATTTCTTGCTCGGTAAAGACCTAGCCGCCGAACTAGCTAGCAAATATCAAAGCGTGTCAAGCTTGTTTGAAGAAATCACGGCAAATTTAAAGCACTCGATAAATGTTTTAGAAGCTAGAAACGCCGAAATTTCGGAGAAGCAAAAGGAGCTCTCGCTCATCATCGAAAGCCTAAAAGGCAAGATAGAAATTTTAAGCAAAACAGACGAGCTCATCGAAAATTTAGCAGCAAATCAAACAGATGAGGCGCAGAAAAAATTCCTCCTCGAAGAGGCGCTATTTTACATCCGTATGCATCTGCAAAATTTGCAACAAGTGCTAGTCGTGATGCAGCAAAGCCTCGCAAACTACGCTACCATCAAGCACAATAATTCGCTTTTAAGTTTCGCCACGCAAAACACGATCACAACTAGCATCACCGCGCTAAAAACCAACGTCTACATCGCAAGCGCAGCGCAGGAAGGCAAAAAGCAGCTAAAAGCGGTTTCTGAAATGGACAAGCTAGCTACCGACGTCATCCTAAAAAACGCACAGGACGTAAACGACACGGCGACAGAAGTGACGGCAAAGGTCGCAGGCGGCGCGCTAGATAACGAGAGCCTCGAAAAAGCGATAAATTTGATGATAGATTCGCTAGATAAGATAGAAAATTTCAAAAACGAGGCGCTGCCGAAGATGAAAGAAAATATCGCCAAAATCGCGCAGATGAGCAAGACGCTAGAAAGCAAGGTAAATAAGCTTGAAAAGATCGAGCAAAGCGACGTGTATAGCATAGAATAAAGCGGAGCTAAGGTCAAATTTGACCTCGCAAGCGACAAAATTTAAAAAAAGGTAAAAAATGGATCAAATTTTAGAGCTTCTTGGCAACAATCTTATATTTTCCGTTCCGCTGGTTATCGTTGTAGTTTTTGCCTTGCTTGAGGTTATTTTGATGATGACCGGATTTTCGGTGCTTGAGCCGCTAAACGGGCTGTTTGACGGAGTGGATAGTATCGACGCGCCCGGTACCGAACTGCTGGCTTGGGCAAACAAAGGCGGCGTGCCTAGCACCGTTTTTTACGGGATCTTGTTTATGAGCTTTGGCGCGTGCGGGCTTTTTGTCGTTAGCATTTTTTACGGCCCCGCCTCGCCTGCGTGGTATATGAGCGCGGTTATCGCCGTAGTTTCGTTTTTGGCTGCTTTGGCTTGGACTAGATGGGTGAGCTTGCTTGCGGCAAAATACCTGCCTCAGGTGCAAAGCGCGGCCTTTAGCAAAAAAGAACTTCTTGGCTGCGAATGCGAAGTAAAGGACTATAAAATAACCAAAGAACAAGGCGGCGACGTTAAAGTTGCGGATAAAAACGGAAAAGAACGTTTCGTATTTGCAAGGGCTGCGGGCGAGGATGAGCTAAACAAGGGCGATATCGCGCTCATAGTTAAAATCGAAAAAAATAACTTTTATGTCAGGAAAAAATCATAAATTTAATCAAAGGAGATTGGTATGAACATTGACGGAATGACGTCTTTAGCCGTATTTGTCGGCATAGGACTCTTTTCTATCATCATTTTGGGTATCGTTTTTTCGAGGCTTTACCGAAAGACGACAAAGGAGCTTACGTTCGTACGAACGGGCTTTGGCGGCGAAAAGGTCGTCGTAGACGGCGGCGCGCTGATACTGCCGATACTGCATGATTATATCGATATAAATATGCAGTCGATGAAGGTCACGGTAGCTCGCTCTAAAAGCGATAGCTTTATCACCAAAGACAGGATGCGCGTGGATATCACGGCTGATTTTTATATCAGAGTGGGCGAGGATAGAGAGTCTATCTCGCGCGCGGCGCAGACGCTGGGTAAAAAAACGATCGATCTAAGAGAGCTAACCGGGCTGATAGAAGGCAAGCTCATCGCTACGCTCCGCTCGGTGGCAAGCTCGATGGAGATGAAGGAACTGCACGAGAAAAGAGATGAATTTAGCTCGCAGGTCAAAAATGCCATCGAAGCCGATCTATCTAAAAACGGCCTTCAGCTAGAGTCTGTCTCTCTCACGTCGCTAGATCAAACGGCTAAAGAGTTTTTTAACGAAAACAACGCTTTTGACGCGGAGGGTTTAACAAGCCTAACCCAAACTATCGAAGAGCGCAAAAAGCTACGAAACGATATCGAGCGCTCGACCGAGGTACAAATCGCGCAGAAAAACTATGAAACGCAGTCGGAGAAATTTGAAATCCAAAGAAAACAAGCCGAGGCCGAAGCCACGCAACAAACTAAGATAGCGAATTTCCAAGCCGAGCAAGAAGCGCTAAGAGCAAAAGAAGCCGAAAGCAGGCGCAAGGAGGCCGAAGAAGCCAAGATCGTCGCGAACAAAGCTATCGAAGAAGCGCAGATAAACAAAGCGCGTGCTATCGAAACCGTCGAGATAGAAAAGGCTAGGGCTATCAGAGAAGCCGAGATCAACAAAGAAAAAGCCGTCGAACTGGCAAATCAGAGCAAAAATATAGAAATCGCCAAAAAAGTCGAAGAAGAGGCCGCGGCTAAAACGCTAGCCAACGAAAAAAAGGCGCTAGAAGCCGCATCTTTTGAAAAGATCAAAACATCGTCCGAGACCGAGCAGGCCGAGCGCGCTAAAAAGCTAGCGCTAATCGAAGCGCAAAAAGAGGCCGAGCAACTCTCTATCGAAAAAACTGTCGCCGCAAAGGCTGAAAAAGAAGCTGAGGAAAACTTAGCTGAAGCCGCCAAAATCAAAGCTATGGGTGCGAGCGAAGCGCTAAAAATCAAGGCTACCGCAGAAGCCGAAGCTATAAAGATAACGGCCGAAGCCAACAGGCTAAACTACGAGGTTGAAGCTAAAGGTAAAACAGAGATAAATAATGCTGAAAACATCGTCTCTGCGGAGATTTTGGAAAATAGATTTAAGCTCGCCTTGATCGAGTTTATGCCGCAAATCATCGCCCAGGTCGTAAAACCGGCGGAAAAAATCGACTCTATCAAAATCGTGCAAATGGCGGGTCTTGGCGGCGCAAATCAGAGCAGTGCGGGTTCAAATGCTAACGGCGGCGTTAGCAACGCTGGAGCATCTCTCTCCGATCAAATCGTAAACGCGTCTTTAAACTATAAAGTAAACGCGCCTATAATAGACGATCTAATGAAGCAAGTGGGTATCGATCTAAACGGCGGGATACAAAATATCGCCTCGCCCCTGCTAGACGGTTGCGAAAAAGCTAAAGACACGTCAAATTTTGGCGCAAAAGAGACTGAGAAATTTAATGCTACAAGCGAACAAAAAGACGGCAAGAAAAAGTAAATCTAGTCTCAAATTTGATTAAAGTTGTGTGAGGGGGCGGCACGCTAGCGCGGTAAAGCCGGCTAAATTTGGCCGTCCTTTTTACAATCAAACCAATAGCTGCTTTTTGTGGTTGTTTTTGGCATATTTTGAGCTGTCTACACGGCTGTAAATTTAACTGCTTAAGTTAAATTTTATATTCTCTTTCAAATTTGATTAAACCCCAAGCAAATTTTATTAATTTTTTATTTTAACATCAGTAAAATACAGCCTAAGAAATCGGGTCGATTTTACCTTTTCAAAGGACATTTTATGAATTTTTCAAGTTTAAAATGGTTTATCGTTTCAGGTGCAGCGCTTGGGGCTCTTGGTGCATTGCTCGTGTATTTTGGCAACCCCGGCAACATGGGCGTTTGCGCGGCTTGCTTTTTACGCGATACGGCGGGGGCGCTGGGCTTTCACCGCGCAGGAGTCGTGCAGTACGTGCGCCCCGAGATCATCGGGCTCATTTTGGGTGGCTTTTTAGCTAGCGTGCTTTGGACGAAGGAGTTTAGCGCGACCACGGGTTCTTCGCCTTTCGTGCGCTTTTTTCTAGGATTTTTCGCGATGATTGGCTGCCTCGTGTTTTTGGGCTGCCCGTGGAGAGCGTTTTTGCGTCTTGGCGGCGGCGATATGACGGCGATTGCGGGAGTTGTCGGGATTTTTGCGGGCGTGTGCGCGGGCATATTTTTCAAAAAGCTCGGCTACGGCCTCACGCATGAGACTAAAACCCAGGCTGCGATAGGCGTTTTGCCGACGGTTATCGGTATTTTGCTGCTTGCTGCGCTTGCTCTTGGACTAAAGCTCGGCGAAAACGGTGCACTTTTTACCTCCGCAAAGGGCCCTGGCTCCATGCACGCTCCGATCCTGATTTCACTTGGTTTTAGCGTCGTCGTGGGCGCGTTAATGCACAAAAGCAAATTTTGCAGCGTCGGGGCGTTTGGTAGGCTTTTTAAAGGGGATTTCTCGATGTTTACGGGGATCATTAGTATCGTGGTTTTTGCCAGTGTCGTAAATTTGGCTCTCGGGCAGTACAAATTCGGCTTTGAAGGCCAGCCTATCGCGCACAACGACGTGGTTTGGAACTTCCTTAGCATGACGCTAGCCGGGCTTTGCTTTAGCCTTAGCGAAGGCTGCCCGGGCAAGCATCTCGTGCAAATGGGTACCGGCAATCTAAGTTCCGTTATCTTCGTCATCGGTATGGCGGCGGGCGCGGCCGTAGCGCACAACTTCTTGCTCGCTAGCTCGCCTAGCGCCATAGCGGCGGCGGCTCCGTGGGCGGTGGCGATAGGGTTTGTTTTTGCGGTTTATGTGGGATTTTTCCACAAAAAAGCCGCTTGATTCCCCATAAATGACGGATTTTTAACTTCGCGCAAAGCGCTCGTTACGAGACTTCGCTACGAGGAGGCTTTAAAATTTTAAACCCGTTTCGGTTACGTATTTCATATACGCGCCCTAACGGGTTAAAATTTTAAAGTTAAACTACGCCTATTCTATCTGGAATATTTCTCGCATATCTTGCTAAATTTATAAATTTGACATTTTCGCGGCGCGGGTCTCGGCGAGCGAAAGACGTAAATTTAACTTATATAAAAAGCGAGCTGGAATTTGCAAAATTTGATAGCGATCGGGGAGTAAAAGCGGGCTAAACATCATGGTCTAGCCCGCAAGAAATAAAACTTTTATCTAAAAAGCCGTCAAATTTGCTCGGCGCGTATATTAAAGCCGAGCCAAGTAAATTTAGCCTAAAAGTCCGGCGCCTTTGATCGCTTGGCTGCGCTCTTTTGCGTAGATGCGTTCGCCTTCCACGACGTCGTATTTCCAGATCGGCGCGTTAGCCTTAAAGTCCTCGACGAACTCGTTTATCAGCCGCAAGGCTACCTTTCTTTGAGGGCTTACCACGCCTGCGACGTAGGAGCTCTCGTGCACCGGCACGTCACCTCGCGAATGCGCAAAAAGCACGTATGCGCCCAGATCCTTCGCCTTTTGCTCCCAGCCCGCTAACCATTTGCGCAGGATCGGCTCGTAGATATCAAAGCTAAGCGCGCTTATGCCGCCTTCCTCGCGCACGATGCCCGTAAACGTGATGAGCGCGCCGCAGTTTTTGTCTTTAAACTCGTCGTACCAGGCATTCGTGATCGCTTTAGCGTCTAGGCTTCCTTCAAAAATCTGCATATTAACCTCCGCAAACCGGCGGTAAAATAGAAATTTTATCCCCGTCTTTTAGTGGCGCGTCAAGAGAGCTTGCGATCTCGTCGTTTACGGCGACGGCGCAGATTTTTAGCCACTCGCCGAGCTGCGCGTATTCGCCTAGTTTTTCTTTTACTTCGCTTAAATTTGCCGCTTCCAGCTTTAAATTATGCATCTTTATCGGGCCCCAAAACTCGATTTCTACCATAAATTTGCC
>CAUUAH010000108.1:0-6127 GCA_963542985.1 uncultured Campylobacter sp.
GATGAGCGCTAGTCTCGTGGGCTCGGAGATGTGTATAAGAGACAGTTTTATAATCATGCAAAAAGCAAACTCGCGCAAGTCAAATCGCTACACAAACGATCAGATCAAAGAAATTTTAAAAATACGTATCGAGCTAGCAAAAGAACTGATTTCCTGCGAAATAGCGGAGCGAGAAACGCTAAAAATCATCTCGACCTACCCCATTCACAATCTAAACTATGACGCCAAGCGAATGCAAAAAACTCTTGTTGGCATAGGCGAATACGGCTTTGGTTACCCTGCTAACTGGGCGCAAGCACTGCTTGAAATAACGAGCGGCGAAGAGCGAGCGCAAATTTTTAAAGCCCTAAAAGAACAACAGCGACTATATCTTGAAAAATACGGCAAAAATAACAAAAAGCTAGAAAAAGTCCTTCAAGCCGCCGAGTAAAATTTAACCGAAAAAACCAAAAATCCGGTCAAATTAAGCCGTAAAATATAAAATTTGCAAATTGGCGTACAAAAATAGCGCCAAAGAAGCAAAATTTGATAAATTTGAACCAAAATCGCCAAAGAATAAATTTTGTATGCAAACCGCTTGAGAAGTCAAATTTGACCTTACAAGCGGCCGCATACATAAAAACAACAACTTCAGACGCTGCGATTATTTGCCTACTTTTCTGCAGCAGTCTTTTCTTAGTCCATTGCTCTTTTCGCAACATCTTTCATAAGCTTGCTTTGATAAAGCAGCGTCCTTTTTCACGCGCTGATCAGTCGCGCCGCCTCTGCCGTACTCATATATCTCGCCCAAATCCTTGCACGATGCGGTATCGTTCTCGCTATAGCAACCTTTTGTAAAAATCTGTACCGCCGTAGCCCACTGCCCTTTAGACACGGCCTGCGCTCCATCGCCATGGCTCTTGCCGGCCTGAGCCGAAGACAACGCCAAACACGCCAAAAAGATCGCTAAAATCAACTTTTTCATGACGACTCCTTTGTGTGGATTTGTAAGGCGATTATACTACAAAAACGCTTTAATGTTTAGAAAATATTTATGCTATATCGTGATTAAATTTACGTAAAATTTTATCATTGCATTCAAATTTGAGCCGCGAGCCACAAAGCCGTCCAAATTTCAAAATTACCAAATTTTGCGGTTTAAATTTAACTCTTTTACTATCTGGGTAAAGCTTGCTATCTCGCTCTCGTAAAGCGCTATGGTTTCGTTGTTCATTAGCGATTTGCGGATATCTGGCTCAAAGTCGTCGCGCCAAGTCTCTACGGCGATAAAGATTTGGCTATCCTTTAAAACAGCGTTTACAGGTGCGTCTAGTCTTAGGCAAAGCTGGGTAAATTTTTCCATCAGCGCCGGGCTAAGTGCGTATCTAGCGCCGATCTGATCGGTTGTATAGACGTCAAAGATCTCTTCAAATCTCGCGTCGTCCATATTTGCCTTCTGCCCGTAGATGGCTAAATTTCGCGAATTTGCGTGTGCGATTTGCGTTATGGAGCTTAGCTTTTTATTAAAATCCGCCTTAAAAAGCACGCCTTGAAACTGCACGACCGTCTCGGTGCCGTTTTTCTTTTTCACCTTTTTGGCTACGTAAAAGTCGCTAAATTTGACGCTGACGCCATCTATATCGCCCTCAACGAGATCCTCGCTGCTCCACTCATCGACCCTGCAATCGTAAATCGTAAAAAAGTCATCCAGCCCCAGCCCGCGGTCTTTATCGTAGCTAAGGCCGTGTTTTTTTACGATATTTTCTATGATTTGGCGTTTAAAATTTGCCCTAAATTCTCGCCTTTTAGACGCAGTCAAAAGGCTGGTCGTCGCAGCGTAAGAGATAGCGCCAAGCGTCACGCCGAAAATCGCGTCTAGAAAATACGCCGCAGCTCCGCCTATGCAAACTCCTACCGCAATGGCGATAAGGGTTGCTTTTTTGACGGCGGCTACTAAATTTACACGCTCGTTTTCCAGCTCTTTTAGCTCGGACGAAAGCTCGCTTTGGGCTGAGTTTTGAGCGTTCTTGCTTAAATTTTGGGCGGGTTTTTCGCCTAAGGCCGCAAAAAGATTAGAAGCAGCAGGAAGCGCGAAAAGCACTGCTATGGCGCCAACGAAAATAAAGGTAAATAAAGTCTCCGTTTTAACTCCTTTACGCGTTTGGCTGCTTATTTTACGGCTTGTTAGCTCGCAAACTAAAGCTACCAAGTACGGTTAAATTTCGGTGCGGTAATTAAATCCAGGCCGTGCGGTCCGCACTCGCACTTACATTTACACCGTTTTGATTCCGCATTTTTTGCTTAAATTTAAGCCGTCCGCTGTTTTATTTCGTCCCGATTGTCTACAAATTTGAACGACCCGCGCTCTTTTTCCCGCGATTGTTGTCCCTTTTTGTTTAAATTTCGCTCTTTCAAATTTAGCGCCTTACGGAAATTTAGGATTTGGGCAAAAGTATCTAAATTTAAACAAACCTGCGCGAAAGCAAAATTTGCTTTGCGGCGCAACTTTTACGCCTAAATTTCGTGCGCTTGTCGCTCAAATTTACCGCCGCACTCGCCTTAAAGCGACCTAAACTCGCGAGCTAGCTCTAGGCTCGCCTCGATCTCGGCGCGTTTTGCCATAACGCTTTCGATGTTTGCGCTCAAATTTAGCCCGTTTTCGTCGCCGAATTTCTTTAGCTCGCGCCAAATTTCTTTTATGATCTCGCAACTTTGCGCCAGGTAGTCCTCGCTAGCGTTTAACCGCGCTTCAACCGCGCTAGGCACGCTAACGCCCAGCCACTTGATAAACTCTAGCGTTTTTAGATTGCCCGCCGTTGAAAATGTGAGAAATATCGGCTCGGTTATCTTTGCAGCCGCGCAGTCCTCTAAAAAGTTACGCGTCATCTGCGCGTCAAAAATCGCCTGCGAGATGAAAAATTTGGCTCCCGCTGCGATCTTTTCGCGCATCCTTTGCGGCTCATCGCCCTTTTTGGCGTGACGCTCGGCGATACACACTCCGCCGACGGCTAAATTTTCAAATTCGCCCGCGATCTCGTACGCGCGAGCCAAATTTAGCCGCACTTTTTGCGTGCTAGACGTGGCTCCGACTAGCACGTTTAAATTTGAGCTTTGAGCCGCTAGAGCCACGCGAAATCCATCCTCGTCGTAGCCGCTAGCCACGCGGTAAAAGACGCTCGGAGTCGAGACGTTTAGGTAGTCTCGGTAGTAGGTTTCGGGACTTAGCGTGCCGCTAAACTCAAACGTCCGCTCGCTTTCGTTTCTCTCACTCTCGTCTTGCACCTCGTAGAGTACGAGTCCGTCGGCGTTTATGCTCTCTATCCTGCCCGTCCAGCGATCCGAGATGTCGCGTAGCTTAGCCTCGTCAAATTCGGCCTTTGGCGGCGTTAGTCCGTAGAGCACGAGCCCCTTTTCTTTGTTTAAGATTTTTTCTTTTAGCATGAAATTTCCAAATTTAAAATGTAGAAAACAGCGCCGTTTGCAGTTAAATTTACACTGCGACGGCGCGTGCGCAGGATAAATTATTCGCCGCGACCGACAAATTTGATCCGCGTCAAATTTGAGCCGGTTTTAAACCTGAGCTCAAAATTTAGCGGGCAAAGCCGCTCTCACCGCAAATTTAAGCGGCAAAAGCGGCAAATTTAGCCGAGTCGCAAGCGGTCTAAATTATGAATTTCTTACGATTTTGACGGCTTCGACCATATTTTTTAGGCTCGGCTCGACCTCTTCCCATTTGCGAGTTTTTAGGCCGCAGTCAGGGTTGATCCAGAGCTGTTCTTTTGGCAGAACCTCGAGTAGCGCACGGATCTGGCGCACGATCTCGTCGGTGCTAGGAACCCGCGGGCTGTGGATGTCGTAGACGCCAGGGCCGACTTCTTGTTTGTAACCGACGGATTTAAAGATCTTTAGCAGTTCGTTGCCGCTGCGAGCGGTCTCGATGCTGATGACGTCGGCGTCCATCGCTTCGATGGTCTTGATGATGTCGTTAAACTCGGAGTAGCACATATGCGTGTGGATCTGCGTTTTAGGCTCGGCCGAGCTAACGGAGAGCTTAAAGCAATCAACCGCGAATTTCTCGTACGCAGGGATGTTTTCGGCGCGTAGCGGATAGCCCTCTTTAAATGCCGCTTCGTCCACTTGGATGATGCGGATGCCGGCGTCTTGCAGGTCTGCGATCTCATCAAATATGCAAAGCGCAAGCTGCTTAGCCACTTCGCTGCGAGGCAGGTCATCGCGCACGAAGCTCCAGTTTAGCATGGTTACAGGACCCGTTAGCATGCCCTTCATTATGCGATTAGTGCGACTTTGGGCGTATTTCATCCACTCGACGGTCATCGCTTTTGGACGGCTCACGTCGCCGAAAAGTAGAGGCGGTTTCACGCAGCGGCTACCGTAGCTTTGCACCCAGCCGTTTTCGCTAAATGCATACCCTTCGATCTGCTCGCCGAAATACTCGACCATGTCGTTTCGCTCAGGCTCGCCGTGAACTAGTACGTCTAGGCCGATATCTTCTTGAAATTTGACGCAGTCGTCGATGTATTTTTTGATACCTGCTTCATACGCGCCAGCGTCGATCTCGCCTTTTTTGAAGTTTTGGCGAAGCACTCTTAGCTCGACGGTTTGTGGGAAACTACCTATCGTCGTAGTCGGCAAGATGCCGTAGTTTAGGCTTTCGCGTTGGGTTTTGATACGATCTTCAAATTTATCTTCGCGCTCAAATTTGACTAGATTTTTCACGCGGTTTTGCACGCTTGAGGAGTGGATCAAATTTGACGTCGCGCGCGTTTTAACCGCAGCTTTGTTCTCTTCGTAAATTTTCCTTTCAGCCGCGTTTAGCGCTACGCCGTTAGCTAGTTTGGTTATGATTTTGATCTCGTCTAGTTTTTCTACGGCAAAGCTCAACCAGCTTTTAACCTCGGAGTTTAGTTTTTCTTCGTATTTTAGGGTGTATGGCACGTGGAGCAGCGAGCAGCTAGGTCCGACGTAGAAATCTTTGCCGCCGATTTTTTCGCCGATCTCTCGGACTAAATTTACCTTTTCGTCGATGTTGCTTTTCCAGATATTTCGTCCGTCGATGACGCCAGCAAATAGCGTTAAGTGGCTGTTTTTGATAGTTTCAAGCGCTTCGAAATTTCTTTTTCCGTGAACGAAATCAAGTCCGATACCGTAAATTTTAGTTTTTGCTACCTCGGCGACCGCTTTTAATGCGTGTTCGAAATACGTCATAAATACGATTTTGACGTTGTTTGCGGCTTCGGCTAGCTCGTTATACACCTTACCGATGACGCTAAGTAGGATTTCTTCGTTTTTATCGGTCGCAAAAATCGGCTCGTCAAACTGCACTAAAACCTCATCGTCAAGCGTCGAAAGTAGCTCAAGAAGCTTTTTATATTCGGCGACTAGAGCGTTTATATTTTTAAACGGACAGCTGCCATCTGTGGTCTTTGAAAGCGCCAAAAATGTGATAGGGCCGATCAAATTTACCTTGCCTTTTACGCCGGCGGCTTTTGCCTCTTCGTATTCGGCAAGGATTTTTGACGCGTCAAGCTTAAACGTAGTCTCGGCGCTAAGCTCAGGCACGATGTAGTGGTAGTTTGTGTTAAACCACTTCGTCATCTCCATCGCTACGCCCGTTTTGTTGCCGCGAGCGCAGGCAAAATACTGCTCTCGTCCGCTCAAATTTGCAAATCTAGGCGGTACGGCGCCAAATGCTATGATGCTATCAAGCATCAAATCGTAAAATGAAAAATCATTTACGCTGATAGCCGAAATTTCGGCGTCTTTTTGGTATTGCCAGTGTCTGTTTTTTAGCGTTTTAGCGACGCTTAGTAAATTCTCCTCGCTAAAGCCCTCTTTGCCGGCCCAAAGGCCTTCAAGCGCGCGTTTTAGCTCTCTTTTTTCTCCGATTCGCGGGAAACCCGTAACATAACTTTTTATCATTTTAATTCCTTTAAATTTTGATTTTTTATTTTTAAATTTTAAGCTCATTCAAAGTCGCTCAAAAGAGCGAGCTTAGAAACGGCGGATGGCAACCGCTTTTTCTCAAACTAAAATAAAATTTATAAAAAACCCTGCTAAACAAATTTCGCCCGAATTTCAAACACTGCCTCGCTTTATTTTTAAAAATGCAGTTGCAATGCACCCTTCC
>CAUUAH010000109.1:0-6059 GCA_963542985.1 uncultured Campylobacter sp.
TCGTGGGCTCGGAGATGTGTATAAGAGACAGATATTAAGCTATGATTAAAAAATATCTCAAAAACATATCGTCTTTGTATATCGACGGCTTTAGAAATATGAAACTAGGAAAGAGCCTGTGGCTCGTCATAGCCATCAAGCTGCTTATAATGTTCGGGATTTTAAAAGTATTTATCTTTGATGAAAGTTTAAATTCGAAATTTGAGAGCGACGAGGCTAAGGCCGACTTCGTAATCTCAAATTTGACAAAGGAATAAAATGTCTGAAATCGCTTCGGTCGATTGGTCGCGCGCGCAGTTTGCGCTCACCGCGATTTACCACTTTTTGTTTGTTCCGCTCACGCTGGGACTTAGCTTTATCATCGCCATTATGGAGAGCATCTACGTCAAAACCGGCAACGAGCAGTGGCTAAAAATCACCAAATTTTGGCTCAAACTCTTCGGTATAAACTTCGCTATCGGCGTGGCTACCGGTATCATAATGGAATTTGAGTTCGGCACCAACTGGGCGAACTACAGCTGGTTTGTTGGCGACATCTTCGGCGCGCCGCTAGCTATCGAGGGCTTGCTCGCGTTCTTTATGGAGGCGACGTTCTTTGCCGTTATGTTTTTTGGCTGGGATAAGGTTAGCAAGAAATTTCACCTCATCTCAACCTGGCTCGTGGCTATCGGTTCAAATTTGAGCGCGCTTTGGATCCTCATCGCAAACGGCTGGATGCAGTATCCGGTGGGTATGAAATTTAACCCCGCGACGGCTAGAATGGAAATGGAAAATTTCTTTGAAGTAGCGCTTAGCCCGGTGGGTATCATCAAATTTTTACACACCGTAACTAGCGGCTACGTCGCTAGCGCGCTTTTTGTTATAGGAATTTCGGCGTGGTTTATCCTAAAAGGACGCCACCTAATCATGGCTAAAAAATCTATCGTCGTAGCGGCAAGCTTTGGGCTTGCGACGTCGCTGTTTTTGATGTTTAGCGGCGACGAGAGCGCATATCAGGTCGCGCGCACTCAGCCGATGAAACTAGCCGCGATGGAAGGCCTTCATAAAGGCGAACAAAACGCCGGCCTAGTCGCGATGGGCGTGCTAGATCCATCTAAAAAACCGGGCGACGGCAAGGACGCGTTTTTACTCGAACTAAAATTGCCTTACGCGCTTGGAATCATGGCTACTAGAAAATTTGATAGCTTTACTCCGGGCATCGAGGATTTAGTCTACGGCAACGAAGCGCAAAATATAGAGAGCGTCGCAAGCAAGATGGCCAAAGGCTCGCTAGCCGTTAGCGCACTAGCTAGCTACAACGCCGCTAAAAAATCGGGCGATAAAGCCGCGATGGAGCAAGCCGAGCAAACTCTGGCTCAAAATATGAAATTTCTAGGCTACGGATACCTAAAATCCCCGGAAAGCGCCGTGCCGCCGGTCGGTATTACGTTTTATAGCTTTCACTTGATGGTGGCTCTTGGTACTTACTTTTTGGCTTTATTTTTGGTCGTTACGTATCTTACGATGGCAAACGATATCGAAAATTTCAAAAAGCTGCTGTGGGCGTGCGTATTTAGTATCCCGCTAGGACTAGTGGCGATCGAGGCGGGCTGGATAGTAGCCGAAGTAGGGCGTCAGCCGTGGGTCGTACAAGATCTCATGACCGTGGGCGTGGGAGCGACGAATTTAGCCGACACAAACGTCAAAATTTCGTTCTGGCTATTTGCCGTTTTATTTACGGCGCTTTTGATAGCCGAGATAAAAATCATGCTAAAACAGATAAAAATAGGATTTGAAAACCATGCTTAGTTTAGAATTTTTACAAATTTACTGGTGGTGCGTAGTTAGCTTGCTAGGCGGTTTGCTAGTGTTTATGATGTTTGTTCAGGGCGGACAGACCCTACTTTTCGGGCTTTGCAAAAACGAGCTGCAAAAGGACATGGTGATAAATTCTATCGGGCGCAAATGGGAGCTTACTTTTACCACGCTCGTAATGTTTGGCGGCGCGTGCTTTGCGGCGTTTCCGCTATTTTACGCGACAAGCTTCGGCGGTGCGTACTGGGTGTGGCTGGCGATTTTGTTTTGCTTTATCCTCCAAGCCGTGAGCTACGAATACCGCAAAAAACCGGACAACTTCCTAGGTCAAAAAACCTATGAAATTTTCCTTTTCATAAACGGCTCTTTAGGCGTTATTTTGATCGGCATGGCCGTTAGCACGTTTTTTTCGGGAAGCGATTTCTTACTAAACGAGCACAACTTCGTGCAGTGGCAAACGCCGTTTCGCGGTCTTGAAGCGCTGGGCAACATCATGCTCTATCCGCTAGGCATCGCGATGTTTTTCCTAGCTCGCGTGGGCGGAGCGCTCTACCTCATCAACAACATCGACGATGCGGAGATAAGAGCCAACGCCAGAAAAGCGGCGCTAAAAAATACGATTTTGTTTTTGCCGTTCTTTTTGATATTCATCGCTTGGATATTTACAAAGACCGGGTTTGCCTACGACGAGAGCGGCGTAGTGAGCCTCTTTGGCTTTAAATACGCTCTAAATTTACTCCAGATGCCGCTTGTTGCAGCAATGATAGTTATAGGCGTCCTACTCGTACTTTTTGGTATATTTAAGGGCGCGTTTACGACCAGTATCTACGGCGTAGTGCCTTACGGTATTGGCGTAGTGCTAACGGTTACGGGACTATTTTTGATAGCAGGCCTTGCAGATACGGCGTTTTATCCGTCGTTTTCAAATTTGCAAAGCTCGCTAACTATCAAAAACGCAAGCTCTAGCCACTACACGCTAAACGTCATGGCCTACGTTAGCCTGCTAGTGCCGTTTGTTTTGGGCTATATTTTCGTCGTTTGGCGCGCGATGGACAGCAAAAAGATCACGGCCGACGAAATCAAGCACGATCATCACGCATATTAAGGATAAAAATGATAGAAGCGATAGTTTTTCTTTTTCTTTGGGTTTTGGCGCTTTTTGGCGGATACAAATTCGTCCATTTTAACATCAAACACGTCGAGAAAAACGACGACAAATACTTTGGAAATTTGCGCGAATAAGCGCTGATCCGCAAATCTCGTTCTACTTAAATTTTAGCTTTTGTCGCTATAATGAGACTAAAATTTTGAGGAGAACGAGATGTTTGACTTCACTTTTCACAACCCCACAAAAATAGAATTCGGCAAAGGCAAAGAGCAAAATATCGGGCTTTATATGCGCGAATTTGACGCTAAAAGAACCCTACTGATCTACGGTAGCGAACGCATCAAAAAAGACGGACTCTTCGATACGGTCGCAGCGAGCCTAAAAGAAAACGGTATAGAGTTTATAGAGCTTGGCGGCGTGGTTAGCAACCCCGTGCTAAGAAAAGTCTACGAAGGCATCGAGCTAGCTAGGAAATTTAACGCCGACAGCGTACTAAGCGTAGGCGGAGGCTCCTGTCTAGATAGCGCCAAAGCCATCGCCGCGGGCGCGCTATATGAGGGCGATGTGTGGGACTTTTTCACAGGCAAGGATCCGAGCCGCGCGCTAAAAATCTTTGACATCATAACTCTTGCGGCGACGGGCAGCGAGATGAACTCTGGTGCGGTCGTGACAAACGAAGCTACAAAACAAAAATTCGCCATCCACGGCGACGTGCTATATCCGCTAGTCTCTATCGTAAATCCTCAGCTGCAAGCTAGCGTGAGCCGCGAGTACCTAGTCTACTCCGCCGCCGATATCATCGCGCATAGCATCGAGGGATACTTCACGGCTAAAGTGCAGCCTGAAATCATCAACCTCTACATCGAAGCCAACATCAAAACCGTGATGAAAACGACTGAAATTTTACTAGCTGGTCCCGACAACTACGATGCCAGAGCCGAGTTTGCCTGGGCGGCGACGATGGCGCTAAACGGCCTAACATACGTCGGCACGCACGGCTACTCCTACCCAAACCACATGCTTGAGCACGCCATGAGCGCGGTCGTAAACTGCGCGCACGGAGCGGGCCTAGCGGTCATAATGCCAGCGTGGATGAAATGGTACAAGAGCCGAAATTTAAGTGCATTCGAGCGTTTTGCAAGAGAGATTTTCGGCGTAAACTCAGCTGATGAGGGCATCGCCGCATTTAAAGCGTGGCTTAGTAAAATCGGAGCTCCGGTTAGTCTAAAATCCGTCGGCATAGAAGGCGTAGCGCTGGACGAAGTCGTAAATTTAGCCTACGACTACGCGGTAAACTGGCGCAAAGATAAGCTCTACACGAAAGAAAATATTAAAGAGATTTTTGAGCTGGCGAAGTAAATTTGAGTAAATCTGCGGCTAAATTTAGCGCTAGCAAGATACGAAAATGCGCCGGTTTAAATTTAACCGCCGCGAGATAAATTGGGAAATTTCGGCGCTTTGGCAAAGCGGAGTCGGTTTTAGGTTTTAAATTTCGCGCTTTAAATTTGCTCCGAGTTTTCCTGGTTGCGAATTTAAACGCAAAAGTACGAAATGCGCGCGCGGCGGGTAAATTTCGGCATGGCGAAAACGGCAACGCAAAATACCGCACGAATCATAAATTTAAGCGAGCAAGATAAGAAAATGCGGCCGGGCGAGCAAAATTTACTTTGCAATCGGCAAACTTACCCGCCCGCCGTAGCAAAATAGAGCAGGGCGCGCCTAAACCCTGCTCTGCACCTAAATTTAAACTAAGGCTTTTTGATGATAAATCTAAGCGTCGGACCGTCTTGCTCGATTTTAAGCACTTCAAAGCCCCTGTTTCTCGCGTCGTAAGGGATCGAGTTTATCGCCTGCGGGCAGTCGCAAAGCACTTCTAGCACCTCGCCGCTTTTCATTTTCGGTAGGATTTCTAGCGTCGCGACGGCGGGCATCGGGCAAGCCTCGCCCAGGATATCGAGCGTATAGCTTATTTCAAAATCGTCTTCATGCATCTTAGTAGCCTCCTTTGGCAAAGAAATTTCGTTTATAGATAAACACCAGTAGCAGCGCCGAAACAAATAAACACAAATTTACCGCTAAGCCGCCCAGCGGACCGAATACCTCTAAAAGCTGGATTTTGGGGCCGTCTTTGATCCACGCGGGTATCGCGTCGTAGCTAAGGGCTAGCACCATAGTTCCTACGACGTTTGCGACGCCCACGATCATAAAGTGCAGCTGCCCCTCGGTGGCTCTATACGTCCAGCCGCACTCGCAGCCGCCCGCAAATACGATACCAAAGCCGAATAAAAACGCTCCGATCGCAACAGCCGGCGAGAAATTCGTAACCTTGCCGACGTAGCCGTTTAGCATCAGCACGAAAACGATGAGCGTGGCGATTATCATGCCGTAAAACGCGCCCTTCGTCGCAACGTCTCTGCCGAATAAAAACAGGTCGCGAAAGCACGAAGTAAAGCAAATTTGACCCTTTGAGATAATAAAACCGAAAACCAGTCCGAAAAGCAGTCCAAGCGGCAGGATGCTAGCTTTAACTTTTAGATCGAGCGCCGGCGCCTGCATCAAAAGATACGCAAACCAGATAATCGCTAAAATCGCGATAATCACGCCGACGGCGAAATTTCGGTCGGTGCGGCCTTTGTCATGCGTCGTGCCTTTGCCTTTTGGGCCGAAGTTTTTAAGCTCGGTTTTAGGCATAAAGATAGGCAGCTTGCCGACCTTAACAGCGACGTAGATGCCAAGCACCATAAACACGGCAAAAAGCCATGTATGTAGCGAAAAATACGGCAGTCCGGTGAAAAAATCAAGCAAGTTGCAGCCAAAGGCCAGACGCGCGCCAAATCCCGAAAGCAAGCCGCCGACGATAGCTTGAAAAACGCGAATTTTGCTTGAGGGTAGACGAAATTTGACTTTATTTGCCATAAATGCCGCGATCGTAGCGCCGACGAACATGCCTACTAGCATAAGCCCCTCAAAGCGCGTGAGCGGGTTGCCGTCAAGGTTCGTGATCTTGTAGTAGGAGTAGCCGCTAAGATCCATCCCGAAAAGCTCCAAAAACTCGCCGCCCCAGCGCGTCATCTCGCCCGTTACCGCCCATCCGCCGCCAAAAATCCCGAAATACACGGTCGCAACGATGGCTAGGATAATCATCGCCTGCCCGACG